>DBEZOM010000110.1:0-2995 GCA_048252855.1 Ruminococcus sp. | reverse complement strand
GAAATGTGTTATAATATTATTAAGGTAGTTTAATAAGAAAGGCAGGAAATATCTGTATGTTAGGTATAGTTGCCGAGGGCGGCGCGAGCCGTACAGTTTACTCGGCGGGCGTGCTCGACGCGCTGCTTCATCAAGGCGTTGTGGCTGATTACTACATCGGCGTTTCGGCGGGCATAGCTTTCGGCGTATCATACTGCTCGCTGCAAGAGGGCAGAAACCGCGAGCTTATCAGCAAATATATGTGGACTCCCGAATATTCGGGCGTGCGGCATATGCTTGATAAAAACAACAAGAGTTTCTACAATCTCGATTACGTTTACGGCGAAGTTCCGCAAAAGCTGCTGCCTTTTGACTTTGAAGCTTTCGCGAATTTCAAGGGCAAGTGCATTTCGGTAATGACCGACCTCGAAACGGGCGAGGCTTGCTACCCCGACACCCCGCGCGACGATATAAATTTCACATACCTGCGCGCAAGCTGCGCTCTGCCGCTGCTCTTCCCGCCGATCGAGATAGACGGCAGGAAGTATATGGACGGCGGCATTGCCGACTCGCTGCCTTTTGAAAGAGCCATAGCCGACGGCTGCGACAAGCTGATAGTTATATCCACGCGCGAACGCGGCTACCGCAAACAGCCCGAGCCTGCGCAGAAGCTTGTGAAAAAGGTCTACGGCAAATATCCGCAGTTTTGTGAGATGATGGAGAGCCGCGCCGAGCGTTACAATAAAGACGCCGAAAAGCTGGAACAGCTTCGCGCGAGCGGAAAAGCTTTCGTATTCTACCCGAAAAAAGAGCTGCTGATACACCGCACCGAAAACGACCCCGCAAAGCTTATGCGGCTGTACGATTACGGCTACCGCCACGCGCAGTGGGCTGCGGAGAGCCTGCAAAAATATCTCAGCAAATAATTTTAGTCAAATAAAACCACACATATCTGAAAGGAATGATCTTCGACCATGTCTGTAAAATCCAAGGGCGCAGGCGCTGCCGTTATCGCGGGCGCGCTGGGCGCGTATCTCATAAAGCGCAAAAACGAACTGAGATTTTATCACTACGAGATAGTAAATTCTAAAATACCCGAAGCTTTCGAGGGCTTTCGCATACTGCATCTTTCCGACCTGCACTCAAAAAGCTACGGAAACGACGGCGAATATCTGGTAGAGGCCTGCGAGGAGTTCAATCCCGACATTATAGTTTTCACGGGCGACCTTTTCAGCCGCAGTGAAAATATTTTCACCATAAAGCGCAAAGTGCCGATGATGAAAAAGCTGAACCAGCTCGCCCCGCTCTACTATGTGTGGGGCAACCACGAGGCGGACGTGCCCGACAAGGCGCGCCTTATGAACAGCCGCCTCAGCGAAGAGGGCATAACCATTCTGCGCAACGAAAAGGTGCGCATTTACAGCGGCGAGAGCTTTATAGAGCTTTACGGCTTAGAGCTTGACGAGAGCTGCTATAAAAATGCCGACGGCGGCTACAAAGACCTCACCCCCGTAACGCAGGATATGCTCCACGAGCTGCTCGGCGAGCCAGACCCCGCTAATTTCAACGTACTGCTGGCGCACACGCCTATGCCTTTTGTAGAGTACGCCGACTGGGGCGCTGACTTCACCATGTCCGGCCACTGCCACGGCGGCATGATACGTCTGCCGGGCGGTATCGGCCTGCTTTCGCCCGAGCGCAAATTTTTCCCGAAATACACAAAGGGGCTTTACCTCTGCGAGACCGACTCGGGAAAATCTGTAATGGAAGTTTCCGCGGGACTGGGCAAGCTCAGGATAAATAATCCCGAGATGGTATCAATGTGCATTTTGAGGAGGCACAGCAGCAATGACTCTAAGCAATAAAGACCTCGCCGAAAAGTTCGCGGCGTATTTCGACGAGCACATCGGCGACGTGATAGCCGACATGAACGAGATCATGTCGATAAATTCAGCATATTCTCAGCCTGCCGAGGGCAAGCCTTTCGGCGAAGGTTCGGCGGCGGCGCTCGCATGGGGCGCGGCGCAGGGCGAAAAGCTGGGGCTGAAAGTGAAAAATTTCGATAACTACGCCGTTTCGATGACATACGGCGACGACCCCGTGCTGGGCATACTCAGCCACTTAGACGTAGTTCCCGCGGGCGAGGGCTGGAGCTTTGAGCCTTACGCCGCGACCGTGAAAGACGGCGTTATCTACGGCAGGGGCGCTATCGACGACAAAGGCCCTTCGGTGGCGGTGCTTTGGGCGGTAAAGGCTTTGCAGGAGCTTAACGTGCCGCTGAGC
Source organism: Ruminococcus sp. (assembly GCA_048252855.1). Classification (GTDB taxonomy): domain Bacteria; phylum Bacillota; class Clostridia; order Oscillospirales; family Ruminococcaceae; genus YE71. The sequence goes on along the minus strand of DBEZOM010000110.1, from coordinate 733 downwards.
AAAGGCTTTCGCATTATATTCGGCGGCAACGAAGAGGGCGGCTGCGAGGACATTGAGCATTACGAAAAGCTGGAGGCTTTCCCGCCGATGGTTTTCACGCCCGACGGCTCATTTCCCGTGCTCAACTGCGAAAAGGGCATGGTGCACCTCACGTTTTCCGCGCCTTTCACCGACGATGAGATCAGCGAGATAGCCTGCGGAAACATCATTAACGCTATCCCCGACAAGTGCAGAGTTACCGTCGGCGGGGCTGAAAAGCTTTACTGCGGCAAGTCGGCGCACGGCTCGCGTCCCGAAAACGGCGAAAACGCAGCTGTTAAATTCTTGGCGGACTACAAGGGCGAAAACGCGCTGCTTAAAGCGCTGGCGAAGCTTTTCCCCGTCGGCGAATACGACGGCGCTTCATGCAAAATGGGCTTTTCCGACAAGCTTACGGGCAGCATGACCTGCGCGCTGACTATGCTCAACACGCGCGGCGGCAGGCTTTGCGGCGGCATCGACATACGCTACCCCATCGACAAAAATTACGCCGAAGTCAGCGGCATCATCACGAATGTGCTGAAAGAGAACGACTTTGAGATAGACGAATGCTCGGGCATGGAGCCGCACTACGTTTCCGCCGACACCCCGCTGGTGCAGACGCTTCTCGAGGTCTACGCCGACGTAAAAGGCGAGAAAGGCGAGCCGATAGCCGAGGGCGGCATAACCTATGTGCACAACACTGAGGGCGGCG
>DBEZOM010000109.1:0-5588 GCA_048252855.1 Ruminococcus sp. | reverse complement strand
GTTTTTCTGTTGCAATTTGTCTAAAAATGTGGTATAATTACATTCGGGGAAGATCATATTTATTATACGGTTTGATTTTGCAATGTATAAATATTAAATGGGGAAATAGCGATAATATGGATAACTTTGACATAGAGTACAGCCCAAAACTGAACGACTTTGAGATACCGCGCGTGTATATGCTGGTCTTTGAGACCCTAACTATGCTCACGCACCTCTCTTACGCCGTTTTTTTCTTTTATAATAACGTGAGATTCATGGGCTTTTTCAACATTTTCAGCGTTGCTTTCTACACATACGGCATAGTAGCGGCAGCCCGCGAAACGAGGAGCGAGCCGCTGATAAAAGCCGCGCTTGTTGAAATAGTCACCCACGCCACCATCGTCACGCTTTTTATGGGGTGGGATTACGGCTTTCAGATGTACCTGATCTGCATGGTGGCTGTGCCCTTTATGTTCTCGCTGCGGCAAAAGTTTGATTCGTTCGCGCTTTCTATCGCCATAATCGCGATATATTTTACGCTGCGCATCGCCTGCGTATATTTGGGATTTACCATCGGCGACCGCGAGATACATTCGCTCGATAAATTTTGGTTCGTTGTAAACGGCGTGCTCAGCATGGTAATACTCGTGCTGGTAGTGCTGGTTTTCCGCGCAAAGGTAAGCTGGATAAACCACAATCTCGAGCTGCAAAACATCGCGCTGAAAGAAACAGCCTCGCTCGACGCGCTCACGGGGCTTTTCAACCGCCGCGCTATGGGCGATTATCTGGATAGCATAGTTCAGAGCGGCTCGCCGTACATCGCGGCGCTGCTGGACATCGACTTCTTCAAAAAAGTCAACGACACCTACGGCCACGCCGCGGGCGACACTGTGCTTACCGACATTTCCGCGCTGCTGCTGAAAGAAGTTCCCGCAGAGGGCTACGTTTGCAGATGGGGCGGCGAGGAGATACTTATAATAGTGCCCGACACTGACCTTGCGCAGGGAAAAGAGCTTGCCGAGCGGCTGCGCGTAATGATCTCGCAGCTCAGGTTCGACGGCAAAGGCGGGCCATACGGCGTTACCGTTACCATCGGCGTTTCGGAAAAGACTAGCGCCGAGCAGACATCTGACGCGGTGATAAAGATCGCCGACGACAGACTTTACAAAGGAAAATCTATGGGCAGGAACATGGTCGTCAGCGAATGACGCGCCCCTACCATTTAGAAAAGGATACATATCACAATGAAGATCGACTTTCACTCGCACATACTACCTAAGATAGACGACGGCTCGCGCTCGGTAGAAGAATCGGTAAAGCTGCTTGACCTCATGGCGGAGGACGGCGTTTCGGTGGTGGCAGCCACGCCGCATTTCTATTGCAGCAAGACCTCTATCCACCGCTTTCTCGACCGCCGCGCCGAAGCTTACAAAAAGCTGAAACCCTCGCTGAAGCCCGAGCACCCTAAGATACTGCTGGGCGCTGAGGTACTTTACAACAAGGCGCTCGTAGGCAAAGACGCGCTTACGCGACTGGCTTTGCAGGGCACGGATTTCATGCTGCTCGAAATGCCCTACGCGAAGATAACCGAGGACATCATCGACGATGTGGAGCGGATAATCTGCGACTTTGACGTAAAAGTCATGATCGCGCACATAGAGCGCTATCTGAATTTCACCTCTTACCGCTCGCTCGCGCGGCTGATGGAGCTTGACGTGCTGGGGCAGATAAACGCCGAATCGCTCACGCACCTGCGCACGCGCATACGCTGTCAGCGGCTGATAAACGACGGATATGTGCAGCTTTTGGGCACTGATATGCACCGCATAGACCGCGGCGACGCCACGCTCGGCGAAGCTTACGACATACTGGAGGGCAAGTACGGAAAAGAACTCCTCGAAAACATCGAGAAAAATTCCGAGAACGTGCTGCGAAACAAGAGCGTTGCGGGCATACTTGATTGATAATTTCACAAACGTTAATAATAAATTTACAAGTGCGCTCTGTCGGCTATTGACAAAGCGCGGCGAAAGATGTATAATATCTATAACAGACTAATTTAGTCTGCCTTATCAAGAGCGGCGGAGGAACAGGTCCTGTGAAGCCCGGCAACCTAACGGTAAAACAGCCGAAAAGGTGCTAATTCCTGCGGATAACAGTCCGGAAGATGAGGAAAATCCACGAGACTTTCACTAACGCTTCGGGAGGTATCCCGGGGCGGTTTTTTTCGCTATGGAAACACTTTAACATGAAAAGGAGTTACGCCAATGTCTAAAATTCTTTTTACATCTGAATCGGTGACGGAAGGTCACCCCGACAAAATTTGCGACAACATTTCTGACGCTATACTCGACGCTATGCTCGAGCAAGACCCGCAGTCGCGCGTTGCCTGCGAAACGCTTACCACCACCGGTATGGTAATGTGCATGGGCGAGATCACGACTAAGGCACAGGTGGATATTCCCTCCATCGTGCGCGAAGTTATCTGCGATATAGGCTACGACAACGACGCTTACGGCTTCAACGGCAACACCTGCGCTGTTTTCACCACCATCGACAAGCAGTCTGCCGACATCGCGATGGGCGTTGACAACGCGCTCGAGGGCAGAGAGGAAAACATCGGCGACATCGGTGCGGGCGACCAGGGCATGATGTTCGGCTACGCTTGCGACGAAACGCCCGAGCTTATGCCGCTTTCCATCTCGCTGGCGCACAAGCTGGCTAAAAAGCTTACCGACGTTCGCAAGAGCGGCGAGCTGAGCTATCTGCGTCCCGACGGCAAAACGCAGGTCACCGTAGAGTACGACGAGGACGGCAAGCCTGTACGCATCGACGCGGTGGTAGTTTCCACTCAGCACGACGAGCACGTTGCGCTCGAGCAGATACGCGCCGACCTCATCGAAAAGGTGATCAAGACAGTTATACCCGCCGAGCTGATGGACGACGACACAACTATTTATGTTAACCCGACGGGCAGATTCGTTATCGGCGGCCCTCACGGCGACAGCGGTCTGACGGGCAGAAAGATAATCGTAGACACCTACGGCGGCGTTGGCAGACACGGCGGCGGAGCATTCTCGGGCAAAGACCCGACTAAGGTAGACCGCTCGGCGGCATACGCTGCGAGAAAGGCTGCTAAGAACGTAGTAGCGGCAGGTCTGGCGAAGAAGTGCGAAGTTCAGCTCGCTTACGCTATCGGCGTTGCCTCGCCCGTATCCGTTCGCGTTGACACTTTCGGCACAGGCGTTGCGGCTGACAAGGACATTTCGGAAGCTGTAAACCGCGTTTTCGATTTCCGCCCTGCTGCTATCATCAAGGCGCTCGACCTCAGAAAGCCCCAGTACCGCCAGCTCGCAGCTTACGGACACATGGGCAGAGAGGATCTCGGCGTAAAGTGGGAGCTTACCGACAAGACCGAAGAGCTGAAAGCCGCTCTTGCGGACATCGTGAAGTAAGATTTGCAAACAAACATAAAGAAAAGCAGGCTGTTTGACTGGCAGCCTGCTTTTTTATATACAACGCAGAAATTTTGGTTTGGTCTTGTTATTTTTTTACAAACTCGAACGTGCCGCCGAAAAGACCTATCAGCACGGCGATGGAAGCGGCGACTATCACTGCGGCGATAACAACGCCCGCGACTGTCTTTTTGCCGATCTTGAAATTGCTGTCGCTCGCGGGGATAACGCGCGCGCCTTTGAGCGCCTGCGAAAGCGGCTTGTAGACGATGAACGTCACCGCGGCGTTTAGGATAGCCTTTGTCAGATTGAAAGGCAGCAGCAGGGGCATTATCATGCCGATTACGGTCTTGAGATCAGCGCCCGTGTAGATGGGCGTTATCACCATGTTCATCACGAGCATAACAGCCGTCATTGCGAAAACTGCCGATACCAGCCCGATTATCGCGCCCGAAAAGCTGCGGCGGTACTTGTAGATCAGCGAGGCGGTAACGGCGAAAGCCGCGCTGCCCGCGAAATTCATTATCGCGCCCCAAAAGCCAGTAGTGGCTACCGTGAAAAGCTCGAGCACCGTTTCAACCGCCGCGACGAGCGCCGCAGCCGCAGGGCCGTACACAAAGCCCGCCATAGTGATGAAAACATCCTTGAAATCAAGCGTCAGGAACGATACCTTAAATCTGAAAACGTAAAGGCTGATGTAGCCGAACGCTATAAATATTGCCAGCACCGCCAGCTTTTTGATGTCTACTTTCTTCGAGCTTTTGCTCGCCAAAGCTTCATTGCTCATTATAATTCCTCCTAAAAATCAATTTGGAAGAAACATCTTGTGCAAAAAAGAACCCCCCGCAACGTTCGTTACAGGGGGTTCGGCTTATCTGCATTTCAGCTTTTGCTGTATGCGAAAAATTTGCATAGCCTGTTTCTTTCATCCGGACTATACCGTCGGTATCGGAATTTCACCGATTCGGCAGACCGCGCGGGTCTGTTAGCGGACTATCACCGCCGGTGTGGAATTTCACCACCCCTTGAAACATATGTATAAAATTTCTGCGTTATAAGCGTTTATTCAAACTCGAGTATCTCGCCGCAGCCTGGGCAATTTACCGAGCCTCTGTCGAGGTCGCTCTGAGTAAGGCCGAAGGACACGCCGCATATCGGGCAAGCGCACTCGTACTGGGGAACTTCTTCCTCTTCCGCAGGCTGGCTCGCGGGCACTTCTGCTTCGGGAGCGGGAGCAGGCTGAGCGGGCTGAGAAACGGGTTCTTCAGCAGCGCAGGCAGAGCATCCGCACTCATGCTCGGGCATAGGATCTTCGTCGTACTCTACCGCCTTGATGTCGGAAAGATCATCCTCTTCCTCATCGTCGCAGCAGTCGCACTCGTCGCCGCAGCAATCGCAGTCGTCATCGTCGCATTCGCATTCGCAGTCGTCGTCGCAATATTCGAGGTCGTCGATGTAAGCGGTAACGTTGTCGATTATCTCAGAGTTTATCTCAACTTCCTCCGCCATTTCTTCGAGCAGGTCGCTCATAGCAGCGAGCACCTGGCCCTCAGGCGTAGAATCGTCGATCTTGAGGCCTGCCATAAGACCCTTGATGTAACCTACCTTCTTTGAAAGCTCCATAAAAGCATTCTCCTTTCAGAACAACATTATATGCGCTGTAAATTATGCGCGCTCCATGTACTCGCAGGTTCTGGTGTCGATCCTGATCTTGTCGCCGGTGTTGATGAAGAGGGGCACCTTGATCTCAGCGCCGGTCTCTACGGTCGCGGGCTTGGTAGCGTTGGTAGCGGTATCGCCCTTGATGCCGGGCTCGGTGTCGGTAACTTCAAGAACTACGAAGTAAGGAGGCTCTACGCCGAAAACCTTGCCCTTATAGGAAAGGATCTTGCAGACTTCGTTTTCCTTAACGAACTTGAAGTTGTCGGAAAGCTCGCTCGAGCTTACGGGTACCATATCGTAGGTCTCGGGATCCATGAAGTAGTAAAGATCGCCGTCGTTATAGCTGTATTCCATATCCTTTCTCTCAACGAAAGCGGTGGGGAACTTAGCGGTAGGGTTGTAGGTCTTTTCTACTACGGAACCGGTGATAACGTTTCTTACCTTAGTTCTTACGAAAGCAGCGCCCTTACCGGGTTTAACGTGCTGGAA
>DBEZOM010000108.1:0-9502 GCA_048252855.1 Ruminococcus sp. | reverse complement strand
TCGTGAGTCTGAGAACGCTTGAAGGGAGGACTTTTAAAAGAGCGAAAGAAATCTTAGAAAAACCAGAGTAGGAATGGTAGTTTCCGACAAGATGGATAAGACTATCGTAGTAGCTATCGTAGATAACGTAGCACATCCTCTCTATAAGAAGATCATTAAGAGAACCGTAAAGCTGAAGGCACACGACGAAAACAACGAGTGCAAGATAGGCGACAAGGTAGAGGTAATGGAAACCAGACCTCTCTCCAAGGATAAGAGATGGAGACTTGTAAGAGTTCTCGAGCAGGCTAAGTAATAAAAATACTTCGCCGCGAAAAGTTCGGCGGAAAAGAAGCGGCGCGGCGTAAAAAAAGCGCTGCGAAGGTTTTCCGCGAAAATGACTAAAAGCTTAAAGCATTTTTTGGATTTTTTGAAAGGAGGAACGCACTGTGATTCAGATGCAGACTTATCTCAAGGTTGCAGATAACTCCGGCGCTAAGGAGCTTATGTGCATCAGAGTATTAGGCGGTACACGCAGAAGATATGCAAACATCGGCGACGTAGTAGTAGCTTCTGTCAAGAAGGCAACACCGGGCGGAGTTGTTAAAAAAGGCGATGTAGTGAAGGCAGTAATCGTTCGTTCAGCCAGCGGTCTCAGAAGAGCAGACGGAACATACATCCGTTTCGATGAAAACGCTGCTGTAATTATAAAGGAAGACAAGAACCCCAAGGGTACACGTATTTTCGGACCGGTAGCAAAGGAACTTCGTGATAAAGATTACATGAAGATACTTTCGCTCGCTCCCGAAGTACTTTGATTAGGAGGCGTCGTTAATGAATAAGGTACACGTAAAGACCGGCGACACCGTAGTAGTTCTTTCCGGAAAGAATAAGGGACAGCAGGGCAAGGTACTTGCAGTTTCCCCGAAGGAAGGAAAGGTAATCGTTGAGGGACTTAACAAAGTAAAGAAGCACGTAAAACCCAGAGCAATGGGTCAGCAGGGCGGCATAGTAGAGGCCGAAGGCGCAATGTACGCCAGCAAGGTACAGGCTGTATGCCCTAAGTGCGGCAAGCCCACCAGGATCGCACACAAGATCCTCGAGGACGGCTCCAAGGTCAGAGTTTGCAAGAACGAAGGCTGCGGAGAGGAATTTTAATTAAGGAGGAGACATTACGATGGCAAGATTAAAAGAATATTATGTTTCAGACGTAGCTCCTGCCCTGATGAAGAAATTCAAGTATGAAAACGTGATGCAGATCCCTAAGCTTGATAAGGTAGTTATCAACGTAGGCTGCGGCGCGGATAAGGATAACAAGAAGGTTATCGACGCTATAATGGCGGATCTCGCGGCAATCACAGGTCAGAAGCCGATCGTCTGCAAGGCGAAGAAATCGGTAGCAAACTTCAAGCTCAGAGACGGACAGGTCATCGGCGTAAAGGTAACGCTGAGAGCTGACAGAATGTACGAGTTTGTAGACAGACTTTTCAACGTAGCATTCCCCAGAGTACGCGACTTCAGAGGAATCAACGGCAACTCTTTTGACGGCAGAGGAAACTACTCGACCGGTATCAAAGAGCAGCTGATCTTCCCCGAGATCGAGTACGACAAGATAGACAAGGTGCGCGGTATGGATATTAACTTCATCACTACCGCAAAAACAGACGAAGAGGCTAAGGAGCTGTTATCGCTTCTGGGCGCACCGTTTGCAAAGTAAGAAGGAGGGTATTATAAATGGCTAAGAAGGCTATGATCAACAAGCAGCAGGCTGAACCTAAGTACTCCACCCGAGCTTACAACAGATGCAAGATCTGCGGTAGACCGCACGCATATTTAAGAAAATACGGAATCTGCCGTATCTGCTTCAGAGAACTCGCACATCAGGGCAAGATTCCCGGAGTTAAGAAGGCAAGCTGGTAAAAGGGAGGTTAATCAATAATGCAGATTACTGATACAATTGCAGACCTGCTTACGAGAATCCGTAACGCAAGCACTGCAAAGCACGCAACAGTTGACATTCCCGCTTCCAACATGAAGAAGTCTATTACCCAGATCCTCCTTGACGAAGGATACATCAAGGACTACAAGGTAATCGACGACGGAAAGCAGGGAACTATCAGAGTTACTCTGAAGTACGACGAGAACAGAAACTCAGTTATCACTGGTCTGAGAAGAGTTTCTAAGCCCGGTTTAAGAATCTATGCAGGCTGCGAAGATCTGCCTAAGGTAATGAAGGGACTTGGCGTAGCCATCATCTCTACTTCCAAGGGCGTAATCACCGACAAGAAGGCAAGAGAGCTTAACGTAGGCGGCGAGGTTCTCGCATTTATCTGGTAAGGAGGACTATACTATGTCAAGAATAGGTATCAAACCCATTACAGTTCCTGCCGGAGTAGATGTGACCATTGCAGACGGAAACGTTGTAACGGTAAAGGGACCTAAGGGTACACTTACAAAGTCCTACAACAAGGACATGATAATAAAGTGCGCTGACGGCGTTATCACAGTAGAGCGTCCCAGCGAGGACAAAGCGCACAAGTCCCTCCACGGACTTACAAGAACGCTCATCAACAATATGGTAGTAGGCGTTACCGAGGGCTATTCCAAGCAGCTCGAGATCGTCGGCGTAGGTTACAGAGCACAGAAGCAGGGCAAGAACGTAAACCTGAACCTTGGTTTCTCTCACCCCGTAGTTATCAGCGAAACTGATTCCATCAAGCTCGACGTACCCCAGCCCAACCAGATCGTTGTATCGGGTATCGACAAGCAGGAGGTTGGTCAGTTTGCCTGCGAGATCCGCGAGAAGCGTCCGCCTGAGCCTTACAAGGGCAAGGGAATCCGCTACGCCGGTGAATATGTCATCCATAAGGAAGGCAAGGCCGGTAAGGGCAGCAAGAAGTAATTAGAGAAGGAGAGAATAGCAAATGGTTAAGAAGCTTGACAGAGCAAAGGCAAGAGCAAAAAGACACTTCAGAGTCCGCAACAAGATCAGCGGTACAGCAGAGTGCCCCCGCCTTAACGTATTCCGCTCCTCGAAGCATATATATGCTCAGATTATCGACGACGTAAAGGGTGTAACACTTTGTGCAGCTTCCTCGATGGATAAGGCATTCGAGGGCAACGGCGGCAACAAGGAAGGCGCACGCAAGGTCGGCGAGATGATTGCAAAAGCAGCCGCTGAAAAGGGTATCTCCGAAGTCGTATTCGACAGAGGCGGTTACGTTTATCACGGACGCGTTCAGGAGTTAGCAGAAGGAGCCCGTGAAGGCGGACTCAAGTTCTAAAGGAGGTTTTACTTTTGGCTTTAATAGATGCGACAGGATTGGAGCTTGCCGAGAAGGTAGTTGCAATCAATAGAGTATCCAAGACCGTAAAGGGCGGCCGTATAATGAAGTTCTCCGCGCTCGTAGTAGTAGGCGACGGAAACGGCATAATCGGCTTTGGTCTTGGCAAGTCGGGCGAAGTTCCCGACGCTATCCGCAAGGGTATCGAGGACGCTAAGAAGAACCTTGTCAAGGTTTCCCTCAAGGGCACCACGATCCCCCACGAGATCGTAGGCAAGTTTGGCGCTGGCGAAGTACTTCTGATGCCCGCCGCACCCGGTACCGGTGTTATCGCCGGCGGCCCCGTAAGAGCCGTAGTAGAAGTAGCCGGAATCAAGGATATAAGAACAAAGTCGCTGCGTTCAAACAATCCTTCAAACGTAGTAAGAGCTACCATTAACGGTCTTGCTTCGGTAAAATCCGCCGAGGAGGTTGCCGCTAAGAGAGGCAAGACTGTAAAGGAAATCATAGGTTAAGGAGGACAAGGCAATGGCAAATCTTAAGATCACTCTTGTAAGAAGCCTCAACTCTAAGTCTGAGAAGCAGATTGCAACCGCACATTCCCTTGGTCTTCGTAAGATCGGCGCTGAGACCGTACAGCCCGATAACGCACAGACGCAGGGCAAGATCAAGGTTATTTCACATCTTATAAAAGTAACAGAAGCGTAAGTTAGGAGGTGCAACAGATAATGAAACTGCACGAATTATCACCTGCTCCCGGTTCTGTTAAAGACGTTAAGAGAATCGGCAGAGGACACGGTTCCGGTCAGGGCAAGACCGCCGGAAAGGGTCACAAAGGTCAGAAGGCACGTTCCGGAGGCGGCGTAAGACCCGGCTTTGAGGGCGGACAGACCACACTCGCTAGAAGAATCCCGAAGAGAGGATTTAACAACATTTTCAGAACCGAGTATGCTACCGTTAACGTTTCGGACCTCGAGAAGTTCGTAGACGGCACCGTAGTAGACGCAGAGCTGCTGAAGGCTTCGGGCCTCATCAAGAAGGAGCTCGACGGCGTAAAGATCCTCGGAAATGGAGAACTCACCAAAAACCTTACCGTTAAGGCTGCAAAGTTTACCGCAGCTGCTAAAGAAAAAATTGAAAAGGCAGGCGGGAAGGCTGAGGTGATGTAATAGTGTTACAGACGTTAAAAAATGCCTGGTCGGTACCCGAGCTTCGCAAAAAGCTTTTGTACACACTACTCATCATCATAGTTTATCGAATCGGCGGAGCTATCCCCGTGCCGTTCCTCGACGCGGCGGTAATCAAAAGCTGGTTTGAAACGCAAAATGCCAACGGAAATATATTCAGCTACTTAAACGTACTTTCGGGAGATAACTTCTCGAAAGGTACGCTGCTGGCTCTTTCCGTTTCACCTTATATCAACGCACAGATCATCATTCAGCTTCTTACTTACGCTCTGCCGCCGCTCGAAAGACTGGCTAAAGAGGGTATGGAGGGCAGAAAGAAGATCGACAAGGTCACAAGATATGCGGCGCTCGCTATCTCGGTTTTCCAGGCTTGGGCTTACTACCTCACCCTGAAAAATCAGGCGCACGCGCTTGTATACACCGGCAGCGGCTTCGACAAAGTATTCTCTGAGATCGTAATTATCATGTGCTTCACGGCAGGCTCTTCGCTTACCATGTGGCTCGGTAATCAGATCAGCGAGAAGGGTATCGGAAATGGTATCTCGATACTGCTGTTCGCAGGAATCATCGCACGCATCCCTTCCGATATGGTAAGAGATTTCGGTTACATGACCAGCGGCGATACCAAGTACAAGATACTTGTTCCCCTGCTTTATGTGATCTACATTTTCATGATCGCGCTCATCGTTTTCATGAACAACGCAGAAAGACGTATCCCAATCGCTTACGCAAAGCGCGTAGTAGGCAGAAAGCAGTACGGCGGTCAGAACACCTTCCTTCCTATAAAGGTATCTATGGCGGGCGTTCTCCCCATAATCTTCGCTATGGCATTTATGTCGCTGCCCTCTACTCTGGAGCTTTTCATTACTCCTAAGCCGGGCGGTTTTTACGAGAAGGTGCTGAACGTGTTCAGCTACCGCCACCCCGTATACGGCGTTCTGTATTTCATTCTGATAATCGCGTTCAACTACTTCTATATTTCCATGCAGTATAATCCGCTTGAGATCGCGAACAACCTTCGTCAGTCAAACGGCTCGATACCCGGTATAAGACCCGGTAAGCCTACGGTAGATTACCTGCGCCGCGTACTTTCTAAGATCACGCTGCTGGGAGCTTTCTTCTTAGGCCTTATCGCGCTGTTCCCGATAATCTTCGGTTACGCGACTAACCTGCCTGTTTCGATGGGCGGTACTTCGATCCTCATCGTAGTAAGCGTTGCACTGGAAACTGCAAGAACAATGGAATCTCAGATGATGATGCGTCATCATAAGGGCTTCCTTGAATAATAAAAGACAGTCTGAGTTTAGATAAGGAGGACACCACTGATGAATCTCATTTTATTAGGCGCTCCCGGCGCCGGCAAGGGCACTCAGGCAGAGGTTATCTGCAAAGAGCTCGGCATACCCACTATCTCGACGGGCAATATGCTCAGAGCAGCCGTTAAAGCCGGTACCGAATACGGTCTGAAAGCTAAAGCTGCTATGGACGCAGGCGACCTTGTTTCCGACGACATCGTTATCGGAATACTCAAGGATAGAATCAAAGAGCCCGACGCACAGAACGGCTTCATTCTCGACGGCTTTCCCAGAACTGTTCCTCAGGCTGAAGCGCTCGACGCTATGGGCGTTATCATCGACAAGGTAATTGAAATATATGTACCCGATGAAAAGATCCAGCAGCGCATGAGCGGTAGAAGAGTTTGCCTCGACTGCGGCGCAACGTTCCACACAGATTTCAAGCCCCCCAAGCAGGAGGGTATCTGCGACGCTTGCGGCAAAGAGCTTGTTATCCGCAAGGACGACGAGCCTGAAACAGTAAAGAGCAGACTTAAAACTTACCACGAGCAGACAGCTCCTCTTAAAGATTACTACAAGGCACAGGGCAAGCTGACCACAGTAGTAGGTCAGGAGGAAGTTGCCGATACCTCTAAGCTTACGCTTGAGGCGCTCAAGGCATAAAAACTTGTTTTCGGGATTTAGAAAGAAGTTTCAAAAATGATTTCTGTAAAATCACCTAAGGAAATTGAAAAAATGCGCAAAGCCGGTCTTATCACAGGCGGTGCGCTGGTGGCGGCGGGCGAGGCTATCCACGCGGGTATGACTACCAAAGAGCTGGATACCGTAGTTCGCAAATACATCACATCGCACGGAGCAAAGCCCAGCTTTTTAGGCTACGGCGGCTTCCCCGGATCTGCCTGCATTTCCATTAACGATGTGGTAATTCACGGAATACCCGGCCCTCAGGTAATAAAGGAAGGCGACATCGTTTCGGTGGACGTCGGAGCTTATATCGGGGGATTTCACGGTGATTCCTGCAAGACCTTTGCAGTCGGCGAAGTTTCCGAAGAGGCAAAGGCACTGATGAAATCGACCGAGGAAAGCCTTTACCTCGCGATAAGCATGGTAAAGCCGGGCGTAAGGCTCGGAGATCTCGGAGCGGCTATTCAGAAATACAATGAGGACAACGGATACGGCGTGGTTCGCGAGTTCGTAGGCCACGGAGTTGGAAGAGATCTGCACGAAGACCCCGAAGTTCCGAATTTCGGAAAAGCGGGTCACGGCGTAAGACTTCAGGCAGGAATGGTAATAGCCATAGAGCCTATGATAACCGAGGGAAGCCCCAAGGTGAAAGTAATGGGCGACGGCTGGACTACTAAAACTGCCGACGGCAAACTATCCGCTCATTTTGAACACACCATCGCAGTTACCGAAACAGGCTGCATAATTCTTACAAAGCCTGACTAACTCGAAAAACGTGTTCACACACACTACTTTACAATCGAAACGTGAAAGATCGAGGGCAGTCTTTTTTCTCGCGGCGCGAAACGTTGCGAAGCGCCGAAAAGGGAAGAGAGCATTTCACTGCCTGAGATCATAATCGTTTTGAATATAATAAGCGCAAGCTGATATCGGAGTTTAAAACCCAAAGCGAAGAAATCGGCAGACCGTTCATAAACCTAAAGAACGGGAGTTGTTTTAAATCCGATGATTTTCGATCCTTGAAAGGAATGTGGATCTATGTCAAAGGAAGATGTAATCGAACTCGAAGGAGTAGTAACAGAAGCGCTGCCTAACGCAACTTTCAGAGTAGAGCTTGCTAACGGCCACAAGATTCTGGCACAGATCTCCGGAAAGCTTCGTATGAATTACATTCGTATAGTACCCGGTGATAAGGTAACGGTCGAAATGTCGCCTTATGATCTTACAAAGGGAAGAATCACATGGAGAGCGAAATAAGCTTTCCGTCATAAGTCAAGTGCGAGGCTTTTGAAGCTTCGGCGTTTATATTTGAAGGAGGTATTTCAAATGAAAGTAAGACCTTCAGTTAAGCCCATGTGCGAAAAGTGCAAAGTTATCAAGAGAAAAGGCAAGGTAATGGTAATTTGCCAGAACCCAAAGCACAAGCAGCGTCAGGGTTAACAAACCAAATTTGGAGGTGCAGCTATAATGGCTCGAATTGCTGGTATCGACCTGCCCAAGGATAAGAGAGTAGAAATCGGACTCACCTATATTTACGGCATCGGTCAGAAGACTTCCGCTAAGATTCTTGCGGAAACAGGCGTCAATCCCGACATCAGAGTTAAGGATCTGTCGGAAGACGACGTAGCAAAATTACGTGAATATATCGATCACAATTTAACGGTAGAGGGCGACCTCAGAAGAGAAGTTGCGCTCAACATTAAAAGACTTGTAGAGATAGGCTGTTACAGAGGCGTTCGCCACAGAAAGGGTCTGCCTGTAAGAGGACAGAGAACTAAGACCAACGCCAGAACCCGCAAGGGCCCTGTAAAGACCATCGCTAACAAGAAGAAGTAAGGAGGGACTAAAAGAACATGGCTCAGGCTAAGAAAGTAATTCGCCGTCGTCGCGAAAGAAAGAACATTGAACAGGGACAGGTTCACATCCAGTCCACCTTCAACAACACCATAGTTACTATCACCGATATGCAGGGCAACGCTATTTCTTGGGCTTCCGCAGGCGGCCTCGGCTTCCGCGGATCTAAGAAGAGCACTCCTTTCGCAGCACAGACCGCTGCTGAGACCGCTGCTAGAGCAGCTAAGGAGCATGGCCTCAAGATCGTAGAAGTATACGTTAAGGGACCCGGAGCAGGAAGAGAAGCAGCTATCCGCGCTCTTCAGTCGGAAGATCTTGAAGTAAGAATGATCAAGGACGTAACTCCTATCCCCCACAACGGTTGCCGTCCTCCTAAGAGAAGACGCGTATAATAAGACAATTTGAGTGCAGTTTACTCAAAGTCGGGCAGTCGGCAAAAAGCCGCAGAGGTCCGATACAACATTAAAAAACGGAGGTAATTACAATGGCAGTAAACAGAAAACCTATCCTTAAAACTTGCAGAGAGCTCGGCATCAGCCCTATGGTTATGGGCGTAGGCAAAGAGACCAAGCGCGATCCTAACGCGGGCAAGAGAAAAAAGGTTTCCGAATATGGAATGCAGCTCAAGGAAAAGCAGAAGCTGAGATTTATCTACGGCGTACTTGAGAAGCAGTTCTACCACACTTTTGAGATCGCTCAGAAGATGGAAGGTCAGGCCGGTGAAAACCTCATCACCTGTCTCGAGTCCAGACTCGACAACGTAGCATTCAGAATGGGCGCAGCTCTTACCAGACGCGAAGCTCGTCAGCTCGTTGCACACGGCCACTTCCTCGTAAACGGCAAGAGAGTAGATATTCCTTCTTACAGCGTTAAGGTAGGCGACGTTATCTCCCTTTCCGAAAAGAGCAAGAAGAGCGAAAAATTCAAGCAGATCGCCGAAGGTACGGCTGACAGACTCACTCCCGCTTGGCTTGACGTAAACAAGGAACAGGGAAGTGCTAAGGTACTTCGCGCTCCTGTTAAGGAAGACCTTGATTACGAAGTTGAAGAGCACCTTATCGTCGAGCTGTATTCTAAGTAATAACTTAGAATACGCTGTAAACGGCGTTATGTTTTGCAGACATCCACTCGTAAACGTGAGAAAACTAAGCAGAGTTTTTGAAAACAGGAGGGTTTTAAATGCTTGAAAAAATAGAAAAGCCTGAAATTGAAACAGAAG
>DBEZOM010000107.1:0-4254 GCA_048252855.1 Ruminococcus sp. | reverse complement strand
TATTATAACACGTTTTATACAGCTTGTCAAACCGCGGCTATTGACAAAATCCTAGAATCGTGATATAATTAGTAGAAACCAATAATTTTACGGAGGCGATTTTTTTGAAAATTACAGCTGCACAGGCTATGACAAAATGCTTAATTGCGGAGGATGTAAAGGTCGTCTTCGGTTATCCCGGCGCGGCGATATGCCCTTTTTACGACGCACTGCTTGACACCGATATACGCCATATCCTCGTTCGTCACGAAGCGAACGGCGGCCACGAAGCCAGCGGATATGCGCGAGTGACGGGCAAGCCTGCCGTTTGCATAGCGACTTCCGGCCCGGGCGCGGTCAACCTCATTACAGCTATCGCGACTGCTTACGCCGATTCTATCCCGATAATCTGCATTACGGGTCAAGTGGCGCGCAGCCAGATAGGCAGCGACGCTTTTCAGGAGGCTGATATTACCGGCTCTGCCGAGCCTTTCGTAAAGCACAGCTACCTTGTGAGCAATGCCGAGGACATACCGCGTATCTTTAAAGAAGCATTTTACATCGCGGGCACAGGCAGACCCGGCCCCGTGTTGATAGACGTACCGATGGACGTTCAGAAAGAGCTTATAGAGTTCGAGTACCCCGAAAGCGTGGATATTCGCGGCTATAAGCCTACTGTAAAGGGCAACTTCATGCAGGTAAAGCGCGTTTACGCGGCGCTCAAAGAGGCTGAAAAGCCGCTGATATGCGTCGGCGGCGGCGTGTTTGCGGCAGACGCCGTTAGGGAAGTGCGCCAGCTCGCGCGCACTATGGATATACCCGTGATAAGCACTATGATGGGCATTTCCGCTTTCCCCTCGCAAGACCCACTGTTTTACGGTATGCTCGGTACTCACGGCGTAAAGACCGCCAACCGCGCGGTGAACGACTGCGACACCCTCTTCCTCATAGGCGCTAGGGTGGGCGACAGAGCCGTAAAAACGCCCCTCGCGCTGGAGCGTTCTACCAAGATAATACACATTGATATAGACCCCGCCGAGATCGGCAAAAACATCGGCGTAGATTACCCACTGGTAGGCGACGCTAAGCTCGTTTTGCGCCAGCTTTTGGAACTTGCCGAGCCGATACGCCACCCCGAGTGGCTGAGCCACCTCGACTCGCTGCGTGCGGATGAAAGCTTCGCCGAAGCGCCCGCAGGCACGGTCAACCCGCGCGAATTTATCGACCTGCTCTCATCTAAAATGCCTGACGACGCCATAATCTGCGCGGACGTCGGACAAAATCAGATATGGACTTGCAACGAATACAAATTCCGCGACGGCGGCAGATTTATCACCTCGGGCGGAATGGGAACTATGGGCTACTCTATACCTGCGGCTATCGGCGCTAAGCTCGCCGCGCCCGAAAGAAGCGTTGCGGCTGTATGCGGCGACGGCTCTTTCCAAATGCAGATGATGGAGCTTGCCACGGCCGTACAGCACGGGGTGGATATAAAGATCATAGTTATGAAAAACACCCGCCTCGGCATGGTGCGCGAGCTTCAGACCAACGGCTACGATGACAGACAGACGGCGGTATTCCTCGACGGCTCGCCCGACCTCATAACGCTGGCGAAAGCTTACGGAATAAAGGCTCTGCACGTTCACGACCGCGAGAGCATGGAGCAGGCGGCTGAGCAGCTTGCAAACGGCAGCGGACTGATGTTCGCAGAGGTGGACGTTGATAAAGACTTCCCGACGCTGTAAAAACGTTTAAACATTTGATTGGAAATAAAATCATAATTAAGAAATGAAATCAGAAAAGTTAATATCGCGTACAAGAAATAAGCGTATAATTTAAAATTACAAAAGGAGAGTATAAGGGTATGAAGCATACTATATCCGTACTTGTAGAAAACCACAGCGGCGTGCTTTCGCGCATAAGCGGTCTGTTTTCCCGCCGCGGTTTCAATATCGAAAGCTTAGCGGTAGGCCCTACTCAGGACGACGCCGTTTCGCGCATCACAATTATTGCCGACGGCGACGAATACACCGTTGAGCAGATAGAGAAACAGCTCAATAAGCTGGTAGAGGTAATAAAGGTAAAGACCTTTAAGGCGGGCGAGTGCATGGCGCGCGAGCTGCTGCTCGTAAAGATAGCCGCGGGCGCGGACAAGCGTCAGGACATCATGACTATCTGCGAGATAGCGAACGCTAAGGTAATAGACCTTACCCTAAACACCATGACGCTGGAAGTTTGCGATAAGTACGAGCACCTCAAGAGATTTGAAGAGCTGATAGCCCCCTACGGCGTTATCGAGATGGTTCGTACAGGCACTATCGCTATCCAGAAGGGCGCAGAGATAATCGCGCCGAAAAAGTAAAGCTATATAGTCCCCGACAAGGGCTACATATAAAAATTCTCTAAATTATTTAGATACGGAGGAATTAAAAATGTCAGAAGCAAAGATTTTTTATCAGCAGGACTGCGACCTTAACTATTTAAAGGGCAAGACCGTTGCTATTATCGGATACGGTTCTCAGGGTCACGCTCACGCGCTCAACCTTAAGGACAGCGGCGTAAACGTAATCGTAGGTCTTTATGAAGGTTCTAAGAGCTGGGCTAAGGCTGAGGCTCAGGGTCTTACCGTTATGACTACCGCTGAGGCTGCTAAGGCTGCAGACCTTATCATGATCCTTATCCCCGACGAAAAGCAGGCTGCTCTTTATAAGAGCGAGATCGCTCCTTACCTCACTGAGGGCAAGGCTCTTGCTTTCGCACACGGCTTTAATATCCACTTCGGCTGCATCGTTCCGCCTAAGAACGTTGACGTTATCATGATCGCTCCTAAGGGCCCCGGACACACTGTAAGAAGCGAGTACGAAGTTGGCAAGGGTGTTCCCTGCCTTATCGCTGTTGAGCAGGACGCTACCGGCCACGCTCAGGACATCGGCCTTGCATATGCTGCAGGTATCGGCGGCGCTAGAGCAGGCGTTCTTGAAACTACTTTCAGAACTGAAACTGAGACCGACCTCTTCGGCGAGCAGGCAGTTCTCTGCGGCGGTGTTTGCGCACTGATGCAGGCTGGTTTCGAGACCCTTTGCGAAGCAGGTTACGACCCCAGAAACGCTTACTTCGAGTGCATCCACGAGATGAAGCTCATCGTAGACCTTATCTATCAGTCCGGTTTCGCAGGAATGAGATACTCCATCTCCAACACTGCTGAGTACGGCGACTATGTAACCGGTCCTAAGATCGTTACTGAGGATACCAAGAAGGCTATGAAGAAGGTTCTTTCAGACATTCAGGACGGTACTTTTGCTAAGGACTTCCTGCTTGACATGAGCAGCGCCGGTTCGCAGGTACACTTCAAGGCTATGAGAAAGCTGCACGCTGAGCATCCTTCTGAGAAGGTCGGCGAGGAGATCAGAAAGCTTTACAGCTGGAGCGACGAGGACAAGCTTATCAACAACTGATAAATTGTTCGGCTTTATATCTGAATATTACGCGCGGGGCGTTTGCTGTTATCAGCAGGCGCGCCGCGCTTTTTTTGTTGTGAACCGAATGTAAACTTTGTCAACCAAAAATGTGTTTTAGGTTGACAAAGCCTGCGCGCCGTGTTATAATTGATACGTTGGAAAAAATCACGAAAAATGAGGTATGTAAAATGGCAACAGAAAACACAGCTTCAAAGAAGCAGGTATTTACAGTTAAGGAAATGGCTTTTACAGCTATGTTCGCGGCGCTGCTGGCGGTATGTTCGTGGATCTCTATACCCCTCACCGTGCCGATAACCTTACAGACATTCGCAGTTTTCGCGGCGGTAGCGCTGCTGGGAACTAAGTGCAGCTTTACAGCTATCACGGTCTGGATACTCCTCGGCGCAGTAGGCGTGCCTGTATTTGCGAATTTCAAGAGCGGTATCGCGGTACTTTCAGGCCCTACCGGCGGCTACATTCTCGGAATGCTGCTCTGCCCGCTGGTTTACGCAGGCGTGAGAAAGCTTTTCGGCGAGCTGCGCGGCAAGATCTACGTTAAAGCGCTCGGCATGGTGCTGGGTCTGCTGGTTTGCTACGCTTTCGGAACTGTTTGGTTCATCGAGGTGTACACGAATGATATTTCCGTTATCGGCGCGCTGAAACTTTGCGTATTTCCCTTCCTCGCTTTCGACGCTATCAAGATCGCGCTCGCGCTGGTACTTGATAACCGCCTCGGCAAATTCATAGGCATAGCTAAGTAAGATAAAAGATCTGTTTTGCAAAAATAATACCCGCCGCCTGCAAATCAACCGCAGGC
>DBEZOM010000106.1:0-8975 GCA_048252855.1 Ruminococcus sp. | reverse complement strand
ATAGGGTCAAAAAGCCGCAAATATAATTATCACGGGAGAAGAAAAATGATCGACAAAAACAAAATTCTGGAAGCTTGGATAATGGCAGAGCATTTATCTGAGGGCAATTTCAGCGAAAAGGATAACAGCATACGCAGCCTCGAAACGCCGAAAGATCTTGACTTTTATTCTATGTTCAAACGTCAGATCTTTAAAAGCAAGATCGGCAAATATAAGGCTAGCGGGATAGTGCTGTATTTTGATATTTTCAGCTTCATGGAAGTTGTTTCGATATTGCGCGAACAGTATAAACTAAAGCCTACCGAAGAGGAGATAACTTCGGGCAAGAAATTCGGCTTTGCGCTGTATTTCGACAAAGATCTGAACTATATGCCGGATATGATGTTCTTTACCGAAAGTGCTTACATACGTTATTACAAAAAAGTTCCGCACGAGAGCGATTTCAGAGCTTTTGAGGACGAGCTGAAAACTAAACTTTCCGGTGAATTTTCCGAAACAGCAAACGACGCGGAGAGATTCAACGAAGCGTTCGTCAGACTGCTCGGAAAGTTTCACATTGGCGCTGAGGATTGCAGGATACAGTTTCTCAAAAACATGGAAACGGGCGCTGTAAACCTCCACTCTTTCTTCATCGACGACCTCGAAAAGGCGAAAACCATCTCCACCCCCAATCTCGACAAATACCTTTACGGAAACACAAAGAACAGAGTAGACCTTGACAGCAAAAAAGACTCCGCAAAGTTCGCTCCGTCCGCTTTTGAGGATATACTTCAGCCTAAAAATTATCCGCTGGGCAGATTTCCGGGGAATACAAAATATGCGCTCTCGCTTATGCAGCAGGCGGCGGTAAATCTATCCACAGGGTACGATACGGAAAATATCAGAAGCGTAAACGGCCCTCCCGGCACGGGCAAGACCACCCTCCTGAAAGATATTTTCGCCGAGCTTATCGTAAAGCAGGCGCACGACATCGCCGCACTGAAAAAGCACACCATCGAGGGAACGGAAAAGACAATATATTACAACAACGCTTCCATCGGCGTGATACCTGAAAACATCGCGGAAAACGGCGTAGTGGTCGCAAGTTCCAACAACGGTGCTGTACAGAACATTGTGAACGAGCTGCCGCTCATAGAGGGGCAGATAGACGAAAAGTTTGCGGACGAGCTGAAAAACGCCGATTATTTCATCAAGCTCGCCAACTCAAAAGTAACTTCTAAATGGGAAAAGGACGAAAATGGCAAAAAGCACTTGATTTTCAACATCGAGCCTAACGAAGGCGAAGATAAATTCTGGGGGCTTTTTTCGCTGGAGGGCGGAAGATCTGCCAATATGGCGAGCATAACCGCAAATGTAAACTGCGTTTTTGAATATCTGAATGAAGAATACGAGCCTGACAGCGACATATATGTGGAATTTATCAAGCAGTACGATGAGATCAATGGTATTCGCGAAAAAGTGCAGAAGCTTTCAAATACCATTGCTTCATATCGCGAAAACTGCGCAAAGCTCGACGAGCTAAAGCGAGAATTTGCCGCCGAGCTGAAAAACAGAAACATTTTGCTCAACGGAAAGATCTTTGAGATAGAAAGCGCTCTGAAAGCAAACGCCGTAGAGCTGGCGCAGAAAGAACAGCTTATCGAAGAGATAGCCGTTCAGCAGAAAAAGAACCAAGCGGATAAGGAAAGCGCATATCAGTACAGCAATATGCTGCTGAAACAAAAGCCGGGATTATTCGCCCCAAAAAGCAGAAAGCTGGAGTACGAGCAGCTAACGGCCGAAGCCTCCGCCCAGCTGAAAGCGCTTCGGGAAAAAGAGATCCTCTGCAGCGAAAAGGAAAACGATCTGCGCATTCGGATAAAAAAGCTGGCGAATGCGAGCGCGCGGTATTCCCAACAGCCTGAGATCCTGCGGCAAGACCTAGCCTCATGGAAGTCCTCCGCTGAGAAGAAAATCGCTAAGCTGGAGGAAAAAGTACGCGAGCTGAAGCGCAGCATTGATACAGAAAAAGTCGATCCGCTAGACATGACGCAGGATTACGACAAGCTGCATTTATCAAACCCGTGGTTCGGCGAAGAATACAGAGTCGCGCAGTCAAAGCTTTTCATAAAAGCGCTCATGGTTCGCAAGCAGTTTTTATACGACAACAGAAAGAACGTCAAGGCGGCGGCTTTGATATGGAATATGCAGGGCAACTACCTCGAGAAGAAGCACATCATAGCAGCCGCCTGGGACTGGATAAACATGACTATACCCGTTATCAGCTCAACCTTTGCGAGCTTTTCGCGTATGTGCAAAAACCTAGAGCCAAACACCCTCGGGCATCTTTTTATCGACGAAGCGGGGCAGGCTGTTCCGCAGGCGAGCGTGGGTGCGATATTCAGAAGCCGCCACGTCATGGCAGTAGGCGACCCCTCGCAGATAAAGCCCGTACTCACGCTGGATTCCGGCGTGCTGAGTATGCTGAACGGACATTTCGGGGTAACGGAAAAATACCTCTCTACCTCAGCCTCAACGCAGACCTTGACCGACGCGGCGAGCAGATTCGGCTTTTACAGAGAGCAGGACAGAGCGGAAGATTCATGGATAGGCATACCGCTTTGGGTGCACAGAAGGTGCCTTTACCCCATGTTCACAATATCAAACAAAATTTCCTACAACGGCTTTATGGTGCAGGGCAAGGAGGGCTATGGCAAGACCGGCTGGTTCAACGTGACGGGCAAGGCTGCTGACAAATATGTGGAAGCGCAGGGCGAGTTCCTCTTGCAGAAGATAAAGAAGATGATGGAGGCAGACCCCGCCATAGGCGATAAAAGCGCAAAGGACGTTATATACGTCATATCGCCTTTCGCAAACGTAGCCTATCAGCTGGCTCAGAAGCTGAAAGAGATAGGCTTCACACGGTTTGACGACAGCGGAAAGCCTACTAACGTTGGCACTATACACACATTCCAAGGAAAAGAAGCGCCGGTAGTTTTCATGGTGCTGGGCGCGGACAAGCAGAGCGCGGGCGCGGCAAGATGGGCGGTAAGCGAGCCGAACATGATGAACGTAGCGGCTACCCGCGCGAAAGAAGAATTTTATCTGATAGGCGACAAACAGCTGTACCTCGAAAACGGCGGCGAGGTAGTATCAAAGACCTACGAAGTCATCACTAAATACGGCAAACAGCACCCCGAGCTTGTGGATAACGCCGTCAAGACCGTTGTGGCTGTAAAAGCTGCCGCGGACGACTCAGACAAGCGCGTAAGAGGAAAGATCGACCGCGTAGGGCAGGGCAAGACCAGCAAGTACGCGTATATCATCGGCGATGACAACAAGCGCTACACCATAAACGAAAACATATACCTAAACACCGCCGACGCTGACGAGATCATCAAGAGAGGAAACTACGTTTCGTTTATCCCCGACAAGCGCACTGAAAAGACCACATTGGCTACGCAGATAAAGCAAGCGTAAGCGCTTTTTTGCCGCCGCATTTCTTAATAACAAAACAAAAACCTGCCGAGAGCATTTTTTAACGCCCTCAGCAGGTTTTTATATTATACTCTGGTTTACTCCACTCCCCTGCTCTCGTCCGCTTTGTATTCAAAGAAATCAAAGTCAGCGCAGTGCTCGTGCTTTACTCTGTCGGCGCAGGTGATGCCTACCATCGTGCCCGTAAATTCGCCGTATTTGCAGTATTCGTCGGAGAATTTCGTAGTGTCAAAGGGTATGCCTATCTTCACATACTCCTCGCCGTCGCTGCTCCAGTAAAACTGCGAATGTCTGCCCCTTATCTCCAGCCTGAAATATATCGGCTCGTCGCTTACGGGAGTGCGGGTGTTGACAAACTCCGTCTTTACGCCGTTTTCCAGCGCGATTATCGAGATGGCGCTCTGCCCTAGCGTTTCGCTGTAATATTTCCGCAGATTTATGTAATTCATGTTGTCGTAGTAGATGATAAGCCCCGCCGAATGTTGGTGCACCTCGGGCTTGAAATCCATCTTTGTGGTGATGGTCGCGTAAACGCTCGTCAGCTTGCGCGCCAGTATGCTCACCTTGTTCAGCGATGTTCGCGACTCCTGACCGCGCAGACGCACCCAGCCTTTGCGCGCTTTCACGTCGGCAAAGCTCTGCGGCATTATCCTCGGCGCGTAGTAGAAATTGCCCAGCTCCTCGCCGTCGAAATCGTCGAAGTCGGGTATCTGCGGCAGGGGGTGTTCGGGCAGCGCGCTCTCTTCGCAATACTCTTTCGCGATGTTGCTGCCGTCCGCCATGCGCAGCCAGCCGTCCTCAGTCCACTTCATTTTCTGTATAGCCGTTTCCCTGCCAAGCGTGCAGCGCAGCTCGGGCGCGAACGGGCGCGAGCAGAGGTGTACCAGATATACCTCGCCCAACTGAGTTTCAACATAGCTGCCGTGACCCGCCTTTTGCAGTACCACGTCGGGATTGTAGTACTTCGGCTTCAGATGGTCGGGGTCGTGCCGCTCGTTCGATACGGCGGGGTTGCTGGTAACTATCGGGTTCATCGGGTCGCCGACATACGGCCCCCACACGTTTTCCGCGCGGCCCATAGTAACGCAGTGGTTGTAGCCCGTGCCGCCCTCCGCGCACATTATGTAGTAATATCCGCCGCGCTTGGTGAGGTGCGGCGCTTCTATACAGCCGCGGTCGGTGCCGCCGTGCCATATGCGCTTAGGGTAGCCGATTATCTTCTTTGCGGCGGGGTCGTACTCCACCATGCAGATAGCGCCGGGTTTTTCGTAGCCCTCGCGCGTTTCCCAGTCTAGGGAAACTATATACTTCCTGCCGTCGTCGTCATGCAGTATAGAAGCGTCAAATCCCGAAGAATGAAGATACACGGGCTCGCTCCAAGGGCCTTTTATATCCTTAGCGGTGATGACGAAATTATCCACGTCGAAATAGCGGGCGTTCATAGAATTCATCACGCCGTAGACCACATAAAAGAGGTCTTCCTGCTCGCAGTAGGTAAGGCATGGCGCCCATATGCCCTTTGCCGAGGGCAGCTTTTTCAGATCTGGGTTCGTGTCGTCGGTAAGGACGTGGGTGTAAAGTTCCCAGTTTTTCATGTCTTTGGAATGGTATATCGGTATGCCCGGCATCCACTCGAAGGTGGATACCGCTATGTAGTAATCCTCACCCTTGCGGCAAATGCAGGGGTCGGGGTTGAAGCCTTTGAATATCGGGTTTTTAAGCATTTGTTTTCTCTCCTTCCTCAGCCAGCTCTGCTACTATGCCGTCGTACTCTTTATCGAGGTGGTAGAAGAGCATTACCGCTACCTGACCTATGCAGAGCACTGCGGGTATCCAGATAAAGGTTATCTCAGAGCCGGTGCCCGCGCCTGCCGCGCCGATGACCCAGCCGAGTATAGCCGAGCCTAAGCCGTTGCCGACCTTAAAGCCGAAGCTCGAAGCGGAGTTGATAAGGCCCTCGGTGCGGTAGCCTGTTTTCCACTCGCCGTACTCTATCGTGTCAGAAACTATCGCGAACATACATGAAGATATTCCCGCGTTGCCTATACCTTTGAGCACGCAGGCGGTGATTATGCCCGCCATATTCGTGCCGACGAAGCCGAAGAGCGCGAAGCCAATGCCGTATATAACAGCGCCGACTATCAGCATATTTCTCTTGCCAATTTTCTTGATGATGAACGCGGTGAAGAACATAACGCCTATCTGAACAAGGTTCGCCACCAGGTTCATAGTGCCTACCATATCTTCGTTGTGCAGTATATTCTTAGCGTAGTATACCGCCGCGCCGCCGTTGAGCGAGTAGTTGATGAAGATGAATACCAGCGTTACGGTTATCATTATCCAGTACTTGTTTTTGAAGAGCAGACCTATACCTTTTATAAAGGGCACTTTCTCGTGCTTAGTTTCCTTAGCGGGCTCTACCCTTTCCTTAGTGCCCGTAAAGGTCACCATGAATACTATGACGGCGAGTATGCCGAATACCGCGAAGGTCTTTGTCCAAGCCGAGAGGTCGTTGCCGAAGTGCTGTACCAGCGGCAGAGTGAGGTTCGTGATTATCAGCGTGCCGGTAGTAGCAAGTATCATTCTGAAAATGCTGAGCACCGAGCGCTCGTACTGATTTTGCGTGATGAGCGAATTGAGCGTAGCGTAGGGCACGTTTATCGCCGTGTAGACCACTGACGAAACAAGGTTATAGGTTATGAAGATGTAGATCAGCTTTGAGGTATTGCCCAGCCCCGAGGGAACGGAAAAGAGCAGTATTCCTGCCAGCGCGAAAGGTATAGCCATTCGCAGTATCCACGGGCGGCACTTGCCGAAGCGCGACTTTGTTCTGTCAACTATCATACCCATTATCAGGTCGGTAACGCCGTCGAATATGCGCGAGAGCAGCATTATCGTGCCGATGGTAGCGGCGTTTACATGAACGTAGTCGGTGTAGTAAAACAGCAGAAACGAGGACATTGCCGAGTATATGATATTGCAGCCCAGATCTCCGCAGCCGTAGGAAAAGCGTTCCCAAAAGCTTATCTTTGTTTTTTCGTTACTCATGATCTTTGAGCACTTCCTTTCGTATCTTATGTATACATTATATCAGCAAAGCCGCCGCAGCATAAGACCTTATTCAGACGTAAAAATAGTACGATTCCGACTTTTTAGCCGAGACCGTACTATCTGCGCTCATATGCTTTATTTTTCTATCACCTTTTCGATGATGTATTTTTTCCTGTGCTCTTTAGGCGTACAGCCCCACTGCTGGCGGAAATACCGCATAAAAAGGCTGTGGTTGGTGCAGCCGTGCGTTTCCAGTATCTCGCCTATCGGCAGGTCAGTATTCACGAGGTCTAAATGCACGCAGGCTACGCGCACCGAGTAGATGTAGTCGGTAACGGTGCAGTTCATATACCTCTTGAAAAAACGCGCGAGGTAGTCGGGATTGTAGCAAAAATGCTGCGCAATGCCCGCTATCGAGATAGGCTCGGCGTGGTGCCGGTCGATGTACTTCATTATTTCTTTCAGCCGACTGAAATACTTGTTGTCGCGCTCAAAGTCTTTCTGCATTATTTTTTCCGAGTGGTAGTGTATCAGCGAAAAAAGCAGCTCGTACAGCAGGCTGTTGAAGCGCAGCAGGTAACCTTCGGGGCGCACGTCGTAGACCACGTACATATCGGTAAATATCTTTTTCAGCCTTTCGAGCCGCGTGCGCTCTACCTCGTTGGCGGGCTGCATATTCACGGCGAACTTGCGCAGCGCCATAGAGAGGGCGTATTTCTCGTAGAATTTCTGCGGTATCTGGAGCACCAGCGCTTCGTTTTTTTCTGAGAGCACCGAGTGTATCTCGCGCGGGTTGGCGAGGAAAAACTCTCCCCCGCAGGCGGTGTGCCTAACGCCCTGCGGCAGGTTCAGCGTTACCTTGCCGCTTATGACGTAAACTATCTCAAGGCTGTTGTGCCAGTGCGGCGAAACGTAGCTGCCCTCGTCTTTAGAGAGGTAAAAGCGCACCTCTACGTCGGGGTTGCTGGTAACTATCTCGTGCCGCGTTTCGGGAGCGGGATATGTTTTCTCGGTGTAATCTGACATTCAGTGCGCCTCCTTTCATAGCCTTAAAGCCGCGCTTATTTGGTCTTTACTTTCTGAGTATCCGACCACGCGCCGTAATATTTGCTGTTTCCTACCTTTTTATAAGAGCGTACCTTTACATAATACGTCTTTTTAGCTTTAAGACCCGTAACCGTCTTTTTGCCCGAGGTATTTTTTGTGATGTAAGCGCTCTTGCCGTCCGAAAAGTCTGATTTTGTGCCGTACATCACCTGATAGCCCGTAACGCCGCTGTCCTTTGTCCAAGTCACGGCGAAAGAGTTCGCAAGCGCGGTTACTGCCTTTATCTTCTGCTTAGCGGGCATTATCTTGAAGTATTTTACAACAGCGCCCTTATAGATACCCTTGCCCGTGATGGTCACCTTAGCCTGACCCGCAGCGAGATTAGCGCTGTATTTTACAGTGTAATCAGTATTCGCCTTGAGCATTTTGCCGCTAAATATAACGGTAACTGCGGGCTTTTTCGCCTTGCCGTCAGCGGTGTAGCTTGTGCGAGAAAGCGTGATCTTTGCAGAAGAAATATCGTATCTTATCTTCGGGATGACCTCTATATCGAGATAGCTGCAGCGTGTACATTCGCGGCTGCGCAGACCTGTTTTGGCAGTGGTAGGCTGCTTTTCGAGTTTCCAGCTGCCGTAAGAGTGACCCAGCTTAGGTATAACCTTGCCTTCATCTATGACTTTATTGCATACAGAGCAGTGTTTTTTGCCCTTTAAGCCATCTTTAGTGCAGGTAGGCTGTATATTCCTTTCAGTTACCGGAGTATGGTCTGTTTCGAGAAGTTCCACCTCTTCGACCATACCGCAGCGCTTACAATCATGAATTCCGAAACCGCGAGAGGTGCAGGTAGGTTTTGTTTTAATAGTCAATTCGGTGAAGTCGTGGCCTAGGGGGGGGATACGATTCCAGTCGATGCTATTGCCGCACATGCTACAAGCATTTGTTTCGCTTCCGGCTCCCGTGCAGGTCGGTTCTTCCAAGATCTTACGAACACTGTAATCGTGGTCAATTATAGGCGTTAAAGAGTTACCAAGTGTTCTCCCACAAACAGTGCATATTTCTTTTTTTAAGCCGAAAGTTTGGCAGGTCGGCTGTTCTATTATCACCCAGTTGCCTCTTGTATGAGGAAGCTTGTCCATGATCTCTGTACTTTTTTCACCGCATACCAAGCAAACTTTCATCCTTAAGCCGGTACTAGAACAGGTAGGCTGTACGGTAATTATCCATTGGCTTGTTTTATGCTCGCCGGCTGCCTTTATAACTTCTCCGCCGTATTTTTCACCGCAGACCGCGCATACTTTTCTCTTATAGCCATCTTCTAAGCAGGTAGGTTCTTTTGTTACCACCCATTCTTTAAATGTATGTTCTCCGGCTGCGCTGACGATCTCTATATCGCCATACAT
>DBEZOM010000105.1:0-15031 GCA_048252855.1 Ruminococcus sp. | reverse complement strand
AGCTCTGCAAGCGCCTTGTTGTCGGCAGGCTCTATTTTTCGGTAATTCAGCATATTTATCCCTCCGTGGACATTTTCTCTGTTATAATTATAACACATTTCGCGCCCCTCTGTCAATAAAAAACAGCCGAGCGCCCGCCCGACTGTTCTGCTTTACCGTATAAAATGCGTCGCCACGCGCGGCTCGCTTTCGGGCAGACCAAACTGCTCCCTGCCCAGCGCGATGCTCTTCATCAAAAACGTCATGTTTCTCGCTAGGGTGCGCATCGTCTGCTTGCCCTCTTCGTCCATCTCGGCTTCGCCGCGCTCACGGCCGTGTATGCTGTTCCAGTACTGGCTGGAAGCTATCGGCATATTTGTGATCGTGAAGTACTTGTTCAGCTCGTCAAACGTCGCCGAACAGCCGCCGCGCCTTGCACAGACCACGCTCGCGCCGACCTTCATCGTCTTGTCGAAATGCGTGCTGTAAAAAAGTCGGTCAAGACAGGCGATGAGCGTCGCGTTCGCCGAAGCGTAGTAAACGGGGCTGGCGATGACAAGCCCGTCCGCCGCCTCAAATTTCGGCGCAAGCTCGTTTACGATGTCGTTAAAAACGCACTTGCCCGTTTCGCAGCATTTTCCGCAGGCGATACAGCCGCGAATGTCCATGTTGCCGACCTGCACAGTTTCGACCTCGACGCCGCTCGCCTTAAAAACGTTTTCCATCTCGCGCAGCGCGATCGAAGTATTACCCCCGACCCGCGGGCTGCCGTTGAGCATTAGCACTTTCATAAAAAAACCTCTCCTTTGTGCGTTGTTTGCTGACTTTATTATACCACGTCTAACTCTGAAATGTCAATCGTACAGCAAAAGGCTCTCCGCCTTATTTGGCAGAGAGCCTTTGTCATTTTATCGCTTTAGTTCAGAATATTTGCCCGTCGAGCTTTAGCTTCTTTTTCGGCGGAAACTGCTTGTCAAACTCCTCAGCCGCCGCCTCGTCAACGAAATAGCCTGCGGGCGTTGAATATTCGCCCGTCACGCCGTCAAGATAGCCTGCGGCAAGCTCTTTGCAGAGGAAAAACGACTGATCCGCACCCTCGGGCAGGCCGTGGTATCTTATACCGTATTTGCCCGCATATGTGAAGCCGCTCTTGCCGTAAAAGTCGATGTTGCCCTCAAAGCACACCGCCCCGCAGCCCATTTCTTTCGCCCTTTCGAGCGAATAGTCGAGCAGTATCTTTCCGTAGCCCTGCCGCTTGAACTCAGGCGCGATGCAAATAGGCCCCATCGTCATTATCGGCAGGTCTTTGCCGCTGTCCGACTTTATCGCCGCGCGCACGAACACGTTTTGCCCTATTATCCTGCCGTCAAGCAGCATTACAAGATCAAGCTGCGGCACAAAGTCTGCGTCGTTTCTCAGCTCATGAAGCACAAAATGCTCCAAGCAGCCCGGACGGTAGACGTTCCAAAAGCTTTCTCTTACAAGATTTTCCACCTCACGGTGTTCTTCCTTTTTCTCTAAACGTATCACGATATTTTTATTCATTGTTTTACCTCCTGAATGGTTGTTAAACTCAACTGCTTCTCAGCGGGAGGTTTGAAAGACTGCCGTATGCCGTAAACCTCCCGTTTACGCTGCAATCTTCGGTGTGTTGTACTTGTTCAAAAAGCACTCTCCTATTCAAAAATTTTATGATAAAGCCGCCAGGCTCTGTCATCTTGTTTAATTATACGCTAACTGTTCCGCCGGTATCACGCTTTCGCAAGAAATACTCTTCCTGCCTTGTCGGTATCAAGTATCGCCTTTACAAACTTCTCCTCGGTAGGTTCACCGGGAACATAAGTCCATTCAACAACGCTTGCCGCCTTGTGTGCAATAGCCGCAACGTCCTCTTCTGCAAGGTCTATCTCGCCCAAAGTGCATGGCAGACCAATGCTGTGATTAAATTCAAATATGCGCTTGCGCTCTTCAAGCTGCTCGTCGTATGTCAGCAGACAAAGCACGCCGAATGAAACTATCTCGCCGTGAAGATGAGCATGCTCGCACTTCGGGAAAAGCGACGCGCCGTAATACACGCAGTGTGCAAGCGAGGAATTGTAATAGTAATCATCCTTCGGGTCGGGGTTATTTTGATGAACGGTAAAGTTTGAAACAAGGCCCGCTGTGATGATTATATCAAGCGCCACCTGCTCGATGTCCTTTGAGGAGATGTTGTTCCTGCAATCCTCCAGCGCTTTCTTTCCGTAAGAGATAAGCGGCTCTGTGCAGGCGGTCGCAAGCACCCTGCCCAGCAGCGGAGTGTGTATCATATCTTTTTCGCGGCAGGCAAAAACAACTTCATATTCCTTGCTGAGAGCGTCGCCGATACCCGCCCAGAAAAGCTTTTCGGGCGACTCTGCGATTATCTTTGTGTTGATAAAAGTATGCAGAGCGGGCGCTTTTAGGTAGGCGTATTCTTTAAAAGTTCCGTCGGCGTTGTAAATTACCGAGATAGCTGTGCACGAAGCGCAGTTTGAAGCAAGGGTCGGGAAAGTGAAAAAAGGCTTGTCGATGCGGTCGCAGAGGGTCTTTACAGTATCAACTGCGCGTCCGCCGCCAACGCCAAAAACCATATCTGCGTTCTGCACTTCGGGCAAGGCTTTGAGCATTTCAACGTTCTCATAGTTCGAGTCGCCGCCGTACCAAATAAAATCGGCGATCTCAATATCAGAGCCTTCGAGCGCCGCCAGCAGTTCGGGCTTAGCCTTTTCCATAGCGGTCTTTCCGCCGATCACGACTGCCTTTTTTCCGTAACGTCGAGTAACATAGGGTATCTCTTTATAGCAATCGTCGCCGATAGAGTAGCTTGGCAAAAATTCGTTGTACGTCATATTCTTCTCCTCCATTAGTTCCGACAGCGTGGCACATAGCCATGTTGTCTATATAGTTTAATAATACAACTATATAAGCGATGATTTGTTTATATTTTTTTGAGATTTTGTTAATGTTTTTGTGTGGTGAAGTATCAGCAGATAAAACGGGCATAGAAAACCCTCCCGTCTAAATAGACGAGAGGGTCAATTCTAATAAATGCAAAACTTCAGCGATCAGTTATTCAACTGAAACGCCTTGGCATTTGTGTAAACAATGTAGTTGCTCGCGCTGCTGTTTTCGATCGTTTCGCCATCGCTGTCAAGCAGCTCGGTTTTCAGCGTGACCTTGTAGTTTGCATATTCGTGGAAACCATCGCCCGTTTTCGCGAGGAATCCTATGCCGAGATCATACATATCCGCGTCGTAGTCACATTTCTCGATAGGTATGTCAACTACAAGCGATCTGCCGCTTACGTTCTTGCTTTCGCTGTAATTATCTCCTGATGTGATCTGAATACTGTTCCGGAGATATTTAGCCATATCTTCTACCTGAACATACTCAGCTCCGCCGCCCGCAATGTCCGTCTTTTTGCTGAGCGTCAGCGTGACGCGCAGGTTTTTGGCCTTTTCTCTCTCGGTATCAGAGATATTTGAAACGTTGTACATCGCTTTAGTGTTTATCGGCATATATTCTTTGAGCGAATACTTTCCGTTTATACCAAGCCTCGACTTGTTTTCACTCGCCTTACCGTTAATATCGAACTCATCAAGCTCGTTTACCGCTTCGTAGACAAGCTTCGCAGAGTTTACAGATTCGATATAGTAATAATGGCTGTCCTGCTCAAAGGCTTTCGACATACTCGTGTAAACAAGCCTGTCCTCGCTGTACGCCAGATTTGATTTCGCCGCTACGTTCACGCCTATGCTCGTCTGTTCCGAACTTCTCGTCGGGAATTCAAGATCAAGTTCATTGTCATCGAAAGTCATTTCCGTTACCGAGGAGATCGTCAGCGATTTATTGCTGCGCAGGCGCTCCATTATTTCAGCCGTTTTGATATTCAGATAATTGCTCTCAAGATCTACGTTGGCGGTCTTATCAGTGCCCGAGTCGATCTTGTACGTTGACTTTATGTTCTCTTTGCTTAGTCCGAATATCTCGTTCGTCACGCCGCCCTCAGTATAGCGGTTGAGCGTCAGCAGGAATGAATGATAAAGCTTCTGCGTGCTGAGGTGGCTTGCCGCACCCTCGTTATTCAGCTTTATCGCAGTCTGCGCCCTTACCTGTATCGTTCTGTTGGCAGATGTTATCTGCTCTACCTCCGTGGTCTGCAATTTGGTCGTTTCCTGCGTGTACAGGTCGGATACGAGGATGTTCATCGTTTTTCCATCAACCTTTGCCGTCCTGCTGCCCTCTAACTCATCGGGCGCTTTTATCGTGTAGAAGTAAAGTGAGTTTTTAGCATCGTCGCTTCCGGGAACATACATACTGATATAGTAGTTTTCATATACATCTCCCTCTACCGCAAGATCGTACTCTCCCGCAGAATCAGAAACATACTTATAGTAATGCTTTTCGCCGTTTTCTATTGTGTAAACACTATAATCATTCGCGGCAGCCGCAGTGTAATTACCGCTTCCGCTGTTCGGCGTGACAGTTATCTGACTTGCTATCACATCGTTGATGCTTTGAACGCTGAATGATTTTCCGTCATTGCTGAATTTCGCAAAGTCTACCATCCAGCCCGCTTTTCCGCTGCTCGGAGTGTATGTATCTAGATCTCCTGCCTTAGCGTAGTACGCCTTGTCCTGACCGCCATTCGGGTCTACAAGCACGAACGAGGTATTTTCGGGAAGCCTTTTTTCAGTATCGCTTCCTGCCTGAGTTTCAAATACTGCCTTTTTATCGTGATTCCAATCAACGCTGCCCTCTGCGAGCAATTCGTTGATGTCTTCCTGCTTGTATTCAAATCTCACATACTGTGTCAGCCAGGTATTTACATTGTCGATGTGAACGTTTTTCAGCTCATCAAAAATGCCGCAAAGTCATTATTTTTCGCCGAGTCAACGCCCGTTTCCGCGTTTACCGAAAAGCCTACTTCCATCTGCTTTATTGTGTACACTGGCACATACAGATGATAAGCTATGTTGTCAGTATTCAGCGGGTCTTTGAACTGAACGTCTACCAGCGTGAAAACATTTTTGCCCTTTTCGCTCGAGTATTTCGTGTTATTTGAGTCGGCGTAACCGCCGTTAAGCGAGAACTTCCCACCCGATAACGTCAGACCGTGGTTTTCAGCATCTTTATCAATGACAAATTTGCCGTCAGTATAGCCGCAGGTCTGAATGTCGATAGCGTAATAATCGCTTGCCGCCGTATAATCCGTCGTGGTATTAGTCACAAGCTGGATATAGCGGTTGAGCAGATTTGTAGTTTCCGTATCGTTCTTAGCCGCGATAACGACTACTGAGAAATCGTCAACGCCGCTCGGGAGTTCGCCTGCAACAGTTTTATATGTTGAGATGCGGCTGCCGTTTATGCTGTCATCAAAGTAATCGCTTATCGTCTTTTCCGATAAAACAACGCTGTTATCAAACGTAGTATAGCTTCGGGAATTGCTGTCTTTTATATCCTCGTAAATATACTGCGCCATGGTTTTGTCGCCGTTCAGCGCCGCTCCGTCGCCGGAAATAACGCTGTCGCCGCCCATTGATGAGTGCGGATTTACGTTTACATACGGTGCTTTCGGCATATCAACATTCTTGCTCTTATTGTAGTCAGATACGGGGTTCGCGTTGTTTTCATCGTTGCACTTTCCCGTGTAGTCGGCGAAAACGAAGTTTGTGTTTGAAAGGGAAACATCGTTGCCTATGTTTTTGGCAAAGCCGTTTCCGTAGATAGCCATACCCGAGAACTGGATAGACGTCTGCGTATCGGTACTATCAAGATAACCTACCCATGCACCCATTTTGTCAGATTTAGAGGTCACGTTATTCAGAGCTATGTTATAGCCCAGTATCTTGTTGCCCTCGTTTTTATTTACAAAACCCAGCGCACCACCGCCGTACTGTCCGTTCGCCGCTATCACGCAGTTTTCAACGGAGCTGTTGTATATATCGCAAACAATAGCGCCTGTATGGCATTTAGCATAGCCTATAAAGCCCGCCGAGTATGAATTGTTTCCGGTCGTTGTGATGGTGTAATCTGAAACTATGGAATTTGCTATTTCGATATTCGCCTTTCCGCTGTCGGCAGTTTTAGCAACATAGCCATCGGCAACGAAACCGCCCGCTCTCTCTTTGGCCTTTATAGAAACATTGCCATTTACCGTGACTTTGCAGATCTCTATCTTTATAGAGCGCGGATTCCATGAGCTGTCCCATGAACCGCCGTAGAAACCGCCTGCATAGTTTTCGGCATAGATGTTTACATTTTCGACTTCGCAGTTTATAAAATTTGCATAGCACTGGTTATTTTTATCCGTCTGCGGCTGCATTAGTCCTACTATACCGCCGCTCATCTTTATGCCTTTCAAACTTCCTATGGTAAGCGGGTTATCGCCCAGTGAATCAGCAGGGCAAACCTTCATATTGCTCGCCTCACAACCGTTGCCGGCGTAACCTACAAGACCTGCGGCGATAGATCTTTGTGCATTTGAACTATTCTTTACAGCTTTCAGCTTTACCGTACTGCCGTTCTTGCCGCCGTCGATAACCACCTTGCCCTGATCGACCTTGCCGACAAAGCCTGCTACGTTGTTTCTGTAAACAACGTCGCCGCCCTCAGTAAAGCAAGCCGTTGTTTCTACCGAAAGCTCGTCGGCACTGCATTCATTGATGGTTATCTGCATAGTATTGCTGTCCAGCGAGGACGAGGCTAAAAGCCCCGCAGTATTGGTAGCGCCGCTGACGGTAAGATCCGACAATTTGATATTATCAAAGCCGCAGTAATGCGCCCAATCGCTCCAGCCGCAAACACCGCCTGTGTACAGCCAACTTATGTACTGATTCGCTACGTCTTTTTCTTCTGTTCCGTAGTCATAACCGGTTATTTTATAATTACATTCCGTAAAATCTAAGTAAGAGCCATTTCCTCCCGCGTTCCAATAACCGTATCCATTGTTATTATTTTGGTCAATATGCTTTCCGTCAGACCAAAGAGAATATCTGTTGTCCTTGAACTCAAGAGTAAAATACGTTGGTGACGAATCTAATGTACAATTTACCGTAAGGTATTTATTATCGCATGAGATCGTGTATGTGCCATCTTTCTGCTTGGTAAATAAAAACATAGCAGCCTGTGTCTTATCGTCTGTTCTCATCTTTGTCTTTGTGGGTGCAAGATACCAGTCTTTATTATTATCGCTTCCATAACCTGAATCGGGACGGTTATTTGAGATAAGCACAGTTTTGCCATCAAGGTCTATATTTTTATCAAATCCCATGAAAGTATCGCTTATTTCAACTTTCTTGGTCGAAAGATCGCTTATATCCTTTACATCGTAATTCTCAGTATTAACAGAACCGCTAAGTGTAAAGCTGCTGAAGCTGCTGTCTTTATCCTGCATTATCACGCGGTCAAAAAGACCTATGCCCTGCGCTTTTTCTTTTCTGTTGTTTTCAGAATTTCTGACAAAATAGTTTTCAGATGAATTATTGTAATTCTGATCGCGGTTAGAATGAAGCTTGTCAAAATAATTATCGAGGTCGGAACTTTTTCCGTATCTGTTCAGATAAATATCAACGTCGATCTTAGCGCCGTTTCCATTGAACTTATCTATCTTCATATTGTACAAGCTGTAATTGTTTCCAACAGCGCCAATACCGCGAAAACTATCGGGCAAAGTGTAGCTTTGGTCGGCAGTTAAATCTATAGTATAATAAACTGCCTTGTAATTATTGAAATTCGGGGCGTTTATATTAAACCCGTTTCTCTGTTCCCACGTCACACACCGTGCAGGATAATTACCTTTGCTATCCGCTACAGTATAACGCTTTATTATATAAGGTATAGCTGTATTAGCCGCAGTATCATCGCTCGCAAGCTTGTAGTCCGAATTGGTGTCTGCTGTTGCAGAGCCAACGTCGGTATAATCCGCATTATGGCTCATACCGTAAACAGTAGTGTTTGTGCCGTAAGACAGCGAATTGCTGTAATCTCCGTCAGCCGTCTGCGCAGTACCCGACATCGACTGCGTTATCAGCGAAAGCACAAAGAACGCCTGCGAATTTGGTATAGTCATAGTGCTGCCGTCAACGTCTACCGAAAGCTTGCCGCTCTCGCCCTTGTTTATGTCAGCGATGGTGTAATGCTTTGCACCGTTTTTGAGTGAATGTTGCTTACCGCTTCTGGCTGTGCCGTCGTCATCGTGATATTTGCCGTCCTCAGTTACCGAATAGACGGAAGTTTCATTTACAGCATAGCCGTTGATGACGCGTCCGACGAGCGGGTTTACATAAATAGTGCTCTTCTGCTTTGAGCCGGTAAGGCTCTCGAAATCGCCCTCAGCACCCGCTGGCACTACGCTCATAGCTTCTGCGTTTTTATTCGCAGTATCAGCGTCCATGTTTTTGAATATAAGTCCGCCGTAAACTATAGCGCCGACATATGATCCAACGGGGATAAGCGAAGCTTTATCGCCGCTGAGCGTGACCTTTGAATCGCCAAAAGCAACGTAGCTGTTGTCGATGATATTATCGCCGCCCATTATCTCGCCGATAACTCCGCCGTAATAATCGCACTTGGAATTATAGCCAAAATATGCATTCGCACTTCCGGCATTAGCCTGCGTCAAAGCTATATCACTATCTACGGCTATGTTTATATCCTTAACAACACTGCCGTTTGAAACTTTTATCAACGGGTTTTCGCTCGCGTTTGTAATAACAGACTTTCCGTCGCCCACGATGACGCCATGAAAAGCGTAGTTTCCGTTGGCTTTATCTGTCGCACAGCCGAGTCCCATAAACTTGTCGCTTAGCGAAACATCGGCAGTCACTTTATAATACGCTCCCGCAAGATACAGCCGCGCATTATTCGCCGTCCAATCTTTAGCACTGTCAGCCGACGACGAATAATTCCCGCTGTCGTTTGCGGTGTAATCTGCGTGGTAGCCATCGCCGCTGTCCCAACGCTTGCCGCCGGTGTTTTCCGCAAGCGTATCAAAGTCGGCAGAATTTGCGGGCAGACATATCTCTTTCAGATCAGTCGCCGTGCCCGAAGATATAAAGCTCGCCACCGCTTCAAGCACTTTGCCGTCATTGATTATGTAAGGGTCGTTATAAGTGCCGCAGCCGCTTGTAAGGGCTACTGACTGCACGTTTACCTTTATTTCGCGGTAGAAAAGTCCGTTGCTGTCCTTTGCCGCATCATATGATTTTTTTACATACGGTAAAAATCCGCCGGAAAAATCATAAACTGCCGAAAGCGTAGTATTATCTATCGGGTTAGTAAAATCATCGTTTTTGCCGTCAGAATCGGGATAATATCTCTGCTCTTGATCTTTATATTCCAAAGAGTCTTTTACTTCTTTACCGTAAGTTACATTTCTGGGCGTGCCCGTGCCCCAGTCCTCAGCCTTTGTATAATTGTACTCCAGCTTTGCCGACTGGTCGGTATGTATCGAGGCAAGCAGAGTAGAATCAGTAAAAATGGAATTATACGTTCCGTAAGCTTTATACAGATCTTCCGCTTTAGCCACCAAAGCACTGTCGGTGCTGCTGCCATCTCTGGCGTCCAGCTTTATCTTTGAGAAAACTATATTCAAGCCCTTGCCCTTGGCAGTTCCGATAAGGCTCTTGGCAACGCGTTCCGTCTTGCCTCCCGAGGAATATTTATCGGTAGTGCTTACATTTTTTATAGTCAGCGAAGGCGGGTTTTTAAGGTCGCTCTCGCGCTCTACTTTATTTATCAGCAGATAGCCCTCTTTGTAAGCACTGTTTCCGGACGTCATCGGCTTTATGCCGTCCAGTATGATAGAACCGCTTACATTCAGATTGCCGCGCATTGTTCCGCTAATAAGCACACCATTATAATCGCCGACCTCAAGAAAATCTCCCTGTAAAGTCAGCTTTCCGCTGATAGTTATGGTATTTCCAACGGGCTGATCTATAAACAGACCCGAGTGCATAAGATAATGCTGGTTCTCCACGGCAGGATCTCTGACATAGCTGTCGGTATTTTTAGTATTATTCTCCGCCGTGTATATGCCGCTGTAATCAAAAGTCAGCGTGAGGTCTTTGATATTAACCGACTCAGCATTTTTGATAGGATAGAACGAAAGCCCTGTCATGTCAGCTTCGCCACTGAAAGGATCATCAGCAGAATTAAATTCAGCCTTTATATTATCAGCCGCATACTTGTTCACACTCCAAAGCAGCAGGTTTTCGCCCGCGTTGTCCGTGCTCATGTGGTCAATATTATAATAGTATCTTGTGTTTGGGTTTGCACAATCATCAGATGTTTTAAGGCGGTTCTGATAAGTTCCCGTTTCCGTTATCTTGGTTTCAGCGCCGCTGCCCGTATTCATGTCGATGGAAACTACGCCTGTGCCATTGCCGCCCTCTATAACTCTATCGACCTTGTCAGTTTTTTCCGCGCTATACGCCGCTATCTCGTCGAATACGCCAGCATTTGAGAGCGAAATGTTATTGTCAAGCTCATAGCCAGAATTTAAAACATTGAGATACAGACCGTCATTGCCGCTGTAAACCTTATTTACTATCATGCCGAGAGAAGTTTCGCCTACCTTGCTTACGTCAAGCTTTTCAACAGAAAGCGATCTAACCTTCCATTTTCC
This sequence comes from Ruminococcus sp., assembly GCA_048252855.1. GTDB lineage: Bacteria > Bacillota > Clostridia > Oscillospirales > Ruminococcaceae > YE71. Next base: position 4,404 of record DBEZOM010000105.1, on the reverse strand, counting down.
CGTTGCCTGATAACACATTGCGCCAACATTTGGAGCTTTTCCTGTAACAGCACTTTCGCCTTTTACCGTCATGCCATTGATATTAGCCGAAGCGTTCAGCCATTCATAGCCCAGCAGACCGCCGCCGTTTGCAGTAGCGGCATTGCTTACTTTACAGCCGTCAAATACCAGCTTATCAATGTTAATTTTTCTGCTCGCATAGCTGCCTTTATCGCTGATAACGCCGATAAGTCCGCCGTTTCTTGAATTTTCCGAAGCGTCGGCTTTTGTTAAGTCAGCGTTCATGCCAACTGTAAGATCTTCTATATTTATATCAAACTTTGTCGAGTCAACAAGACCGATAGCGCCGCCGTAAATGTCGTTATCGTCATGCTTGCCGCTCATGGTTATTTTTGGCGAAGAATTCGAACCGCTGTTGGCAGTTATCGTGCTGTTGTTCTCGTCAACATAGCCGATAAAGCCGCCTATCCTAACGCCAAACTCGTTTTCTTTATCGTTAGCGCTTTTATTGTAATTGGCGGTCTGGTTTGCAGTTACATTTTCAAGCACTGCACCGCCGTGAGCGCGCGCGGCAACTCCGCCGATATTTATACCGCCGGTACCGACATTATGTACATTTATATTTCCGCTAACTGTAAGAGAATTTATAGTCGCCGTCGTATCGCCGTTGCCGACTACTGAGAAAAGTCCGTTGTACCGGTGACGATATATCTGACCCGTGCCCTCTGCTTGTCCGTCAGCAAAGCTGCCATAGCTTTCGCCTATCGCGAGGGTAACGGTATGGCTGTTGCCGTTGAGCGTGCCTAAAAATGTACCAACGTCGCCGATCTCAGAAGCGTTTATTTCCGAGGTCGAGCCGTCGCGCATAAAGCCGTTTATGCCCGTACCCGAAAGGTTTATATCAGCAGAAAGCGAAAGTTCAGACATAAGCAAAGCTGAGCGCTTATTAGCTTTATCCGCAAATTTCAGACAGTCTTGATCTTCGCCCTGATTTAGCATGATATTTAGCGCAGTCTTAGCAAGATCGGCAGATGTGCCCATATCTGTAACAGCCGCCGCAAGGGTAACTGTATGCGCGGTTGCATCATATGTCACGATACCGCTATCCTCAGCGTTTTTGCTGTCAAACAGCCTTACGACCTCGCCCCATGTGCCGAGATCGTCAGCTTCCGCGCCGTTTGAACGTTTGAATGTCCAACCGCTGTCATTGCCGCCGCCGAGAGCGTACACGAGAACATTATCGTTATAGCCGACAAGCTGTCCGCAGTTTTCGCCGCTCGCAGGCTTTGCCGCCGACATATCAGCCGTGCCGTGCAGACGCAGTACGCCGTTATTGAATTTGCCGACGATACCGCCGCCGTTAAAATCATCTGCCGTCAGCTTAATACTTCCCATATCTATAAAAACGCTGTTTTTGCTGTCAGCCGAGCCGTCAGAGCATATTCCGACCAAACCGCCGAAATTAGCAGTTTTCTCGCCGCTCTCCGTTGCATTTACAGTAATGTTGTCTGCATTGATATATGCAGAAGAACTTATAATTCCTACCGCTCCGCCAAAAGCTTTAAACTGCGCCTTAGTCTCAGCAGTAATGGTCAAGTTGTTATCAAAAACTAAGCTGTTTTTAACATCGTCGGTAGTGTACTTTCCTGCCACACCGCCAAAATAATTTGCTGAGCAATCATCGTCACCGTTTCCCGCTGTAACGGCGATATTGCCCGTGTTTCCTGTGTTAAGTATGGTGAGTGCGACAGAGTCCAAGTTGCCTTTTTTATTTTCAAGCACACCGAAAACGCCGCCGCAGTTTCCGCCATTCACGACAGCCGTTATGTTATAATCCGCAAGGTCGAATTTTTCAGCATAGTTTATGTAGTGTCCGAAAACTCCGCCTGCGCCCTTGTCACCGCTTATCTCGGCGGCTATGGATATGGTTTCATTTGATTTTCTTACTATCTGCGCTTTTGAGGTCATATCGCCTACTATGCCGCCGGCGTAATTTTTAGCCGTAACAGAAACAGCGTTAGTCAGCGTCGACATACTGTTTATTGTAAGCAAAGCGCCATCAGACATCGTGCCGATAAGCCCGCCTGCATTTTCGCCCGTGGACGTTATGCTGTGGCCGCTTGTATTTTCCGAAACATATTCCAGCGCAAGCTTTGAATTTGCACCCATCTTACCGCATACCGCGCCCACGTCAGAGCTTCCGACTATGCTGTTTGCGGCATTATTGGTGAATTTCAGATCAACGGAAGCTTCGTCAGCTATCTCGCCGATAACGCCCGAATACGAATAATTTGAAGCTACTACTGATACCAGCCACTTCGCCGATTTTTTGCCATTGCTGTTTTTTACAACGTGGTCGGCAAGCAAAGGCTTATCCTCACCGTCGCCGACGTCAGATAATCTCTCTAACTCCAAAGTGATCGGGGTACGCGTAGTTGAAATAGTGGTATCGCTTATTATCTCGGCAGAATCTGTAACATAATCAAACAAAGCTCTGTGCGCGCTCATTTTGAAATTCGTATTGCCCGCTAAAGCGATAGTGCCGTTAAAAGGCGAGGCTTTTGTACCAAGCCCCAAATAATCCGTAGTAAGAATACCTCTTTTATCTGTGGTATCATCAGTAAACGGCAGATCAAGAGTATCATCGGCGTGAGCAGAAGCAAAATCAGCGTCGGCAGCGTACCAGTAGCAGTAGTCAATAAAATCACCGGTAGCGGAAAATGTAAACTCATTGCCGCTGAAATACTCTTTATCCCTCGCAGGCGAGTAGTTTGACTCCGTATTTTCAACCGCGCCGGCAGATATAGTAAACCATGAAGAAACAGTATTCGCTATGTTGCCGATCGGCATGATGTTAGTCAAAAGCGCCGCCGCGGTCACAAAGCTGACTATTCTCCGTGCTGTTTTTTTATTTAAGGATAACTTCATTTTATCACCACGTTTTCAATAAGCCTGCTTAAACAAGCTTATTTATTTTTACACAAGTTCTTTTATCAATTATTTTTCTCTGTATTTGCAGTCTATATAATTTGAAGCCGCGTTATCGCCCGTATAGGAAGAGTTCTCCTGTTCTTTATATAGCTGAAGCTCGTATCTGCTTTTTACAGTAGAATCCACGGGGATAGATATTTTCTTCCATCCCTCATGACCCTTATAGTAGCTGTCGCTTTAAGATATATCTTCGGCAGTTATCTTGCCTTCAAGGTCTATCTCATAGAAAAATTTATTTATCTCAAATTTTGTTGGATCCCAAAGAATATCCACATATCCTTTGCCGCTTCCCGAAACTACATAGTTGTAAAAATCATAGTCAACGGTATCGCAGTCGTTTTCGAGAAATTCGCCCGTCCACGAAGCGGTATCGTCGATCTTAGCGCCGTAAAGCTTCGCGCCGATGGTCTGAAAATTCTGGTCAGGTTCAGCCCAAACGTAAACGAAAAATTTCGAGTCGGTGTCATTCAGATCTTCCTCGTCTATCTTTACCCTGTATTTGTCGATCGACGACTTATTGGCTTCAAGTGCGTCTTGATCAAATTCAACAGAGAAACTGTTCTCCTCAGTAAAAGCCCGCTCGTTAACGGGATCTGCCGCGCCGTTTTCATCGTCATCGGTCTTGCAGATAGTGTATTTTTCAGCCTTTTTAACATATTCCGAATAATCCGCGTCGCTTTTCAGATCGGCAAGGTCTTTGTAATCGCTGCCCACTTTTATTTGAAGCTTTGCGTGCAGTGTGTAATTTATCACTGACGGATTATATGTAGTCGGCTTGTTTTGGTCAAAGTTGCAGACAGTTACCGTATACTCGGCGGAGGTGAGCCTGCGCTTTGAAGCTTCGTCAGTTCTCATGCAGTTTGAGGAAAAAAGCTCGCCGACGGAATTTTGCGTGGAAACTACTCGCTTTACCGAGTATAGTCCCGTATAGGCGGCATGAGCTATATACACCCCGCATGACAGCAGCAAAACGCCTATCAGCCATACACGAGTCCAATATTTTTTTATTGTATCAAGTATTTTACTCATGCCCTTTTCCTCCAAAACCGCCGTGCTCAGCCGGAGCTTCTGCCCGCGGTAATGTAAATAATGTCAGTTTCTTTGTTGTTCTCAGCCTTGTTCCACTGCGCATAGTCAGTAGTGTCGTTTTCCGAGCCGTTCCATGTCAGCTCGAGAATGAAATAATCGGGATCATCTTTATTGCTAGCCTCATGCTTAAACGGCGAAGCGGTTTTCAGATACAGCGTAACAGCGTAAGCCTGCGGCGTATCGTCGTTATCATAAGTTTTATTGTACCACTCTTCACCCTGCTCCTGATTTGCAATCGTTCTGCCGTAGGTCGCAGCGCTTGCCTCATCTGCATTAAGCGTGGTAAGTATAACTTCATCGCCTTTGGAATAGTAGGTTTTATTC
>DBEZOM010000104.1:0-4314 GCA_048252855.1 Ruminococcus sp. | reverse complement strand
TCTCTATATCGCCATACATTTCGCCGCAAACTGCACATACTTTTCTCTTATAGCCATCTTCCAAGCAGGTAGAGTCTTTTATTATTTCCCATCTGCCAAAAGTATGACCTGATTTATTTATAGTTTCAGTTTCAGTTTTTCCGCAGTATTTACAAGTTCTCTGATTTTCGCCGGTTTCCAGACATGTAGGCTCTTTTGTTACCACCCAATCGCCATAGCTATGGTTTGTCTTATCAATAGTTTCAGTCTCGGTTTTTCCGCAGTATTCACAAGTTCTCTGTTTTTCGCCTTCTTCCGTACAGGTAGGTTCTTTTGTTACTGCCCATTCGCCGTATTTACAAGAGGTCTTTAATATCGAAGTACTTTGGATCCTCACGCCGCATACTGTGCAGTACCTGCTTTTTTTGCCAAATTCCTGACAAGTAGGCTCTTTCTCAATTACCCACTCGCCGGATGTGTGACCTGTTGCAAATTCTCCGCTGGGACGTGTATTTTTACTGGTGCACCTGCTGCAGGCAGAAATATAATAGCCGTCTTTGGTGCAGGTAGGCGCTACTTTTACTCTTTCTCCGTAATCATGACCCAAAGCGCTAGGGTATACCGTTGTAGTACGTCCGCATACTTTGCATACGCCTTTACTTGTTCCGTATCGGTCGCAAGTAGGCTCTTTTACTACTTCCCATTCATAATCGTGCACGGGGCCGTACTTGGCTTTTTCTGAGTATCCGCAGTCTAGGCAGGTGCGCTCTCTTGTGCCCATCGCGGTGCAGGTCGCTTCTTCTATCACGTTCCACTCGCCGTAATTATGCGCTTTAGGCGGGGCGGTCTGCTCTACAACTCTTCCGCACACGCGGCAGGTGTGGCGCGCTGCGCCCTCGCTCGTACAGCTCTGATCGCCTATCGGCTCTACTATATCGGGGTGCTGTTCGTATTTTATGCGCTTCAGTCTGCGCAGCTCATTGACCGACAGATCGTAGACCGGTCGAGATATGCTGTTGAATTCTTCTTCCGTGCCCGAATAATATACCCCCGAATTATAGATAAGAGCGTCATTAGCCATTTCGGCAACGCCGCCGTGGATATACACATTCCCGCCATTAAGCTTAGTTGCGCTGCCTATCGCGGCTTCGCCGATATATGTGACATTCTGCGGCACATAAAATTCTTTCAAATTGCTGCAGCCGTAAAATGTATAGTCTTTTATCGAAGTTATGTTTTGCGAGAGGGTAAGATCCTGCAAAGCGCAGCAGTAGTAAAACGCATACTCGCCTATCTCGGTAACGCTCTGCGGCATATATATGCTCACAATATTTTGGCTGTCGTAAAAAGCGCCTTCGCGTATCTCCTCCAGCCCCTCGGGCAGCGTTACTTCCTCAAGGTAATAGCAGTCCTCAAAGCTGTTTCTGCCGATGAATCTCAGCCCCTCGGGAAACTGTACAGATAACAGATCTCTGCTGTCTTTAAAAAAGCCATCGCTTATTCCGACAACGCCATCGGGTATCACGATGTTTCCCTTGATGTTTTTCATGTAAAGCAGTACGGAATTCAGCGTTACATAGTCGGAATCTTTTTTCTGAGCGTCCATCCAAGGCGTAGCGCCAAAGCACCAGTCTCCGAAATCATCGAGAGTTTCGGGAACTGAGATACTGCTGAGGTTACTGCACAGGGTAAAAGCCCGATCTCCTATACGCTCTACGCTCTGCGGAACAGTAAGGCTCTTTATATTGTTGTTTCCTTTAAACGCTTTGTCCGCTATCATTACTATGCCGTCGGGAATGGCAAGATCCTCTTCGGCATAATTTTTGCCGTCGATCAGTACCGAGCCTGCTGTAACGAGCGGGCTTTCCTGCTTTTTCGCGGCGAGCCATGCGGTATCGGTGAAAACGTCAGTTCCCAACTCTTTCAGCGAGTCAAGGCCGGATATTTCCGAAAGCTCTTTGCAGCCCGTAAAAGCGTTTTCGTCTATCCGCTCTACGCAGTTTGCCGCAAAATTTACGCTTTTCAGCGCCGAACAGCCGCTGAACGTTTCTCCTCTCAGCCTGCTGACATTGCCGTTTATCGTCGCATCGGTCAGCGCGGTGCAGTTATAAAAAGCTTTCTTTCCTATGTACTCAACGCTTTGCGGCAAGGTTATCTCTTTAAGCACCGTGCATTTGCCAAAAGCATATTCACTAATGCCCTTTACATTTTCGCCTATCTGAACACTTTCCAGGGCAGTACAGCCGTAAAATGTATCAACTCCTATCGCCTCAACGCTTTCGGGTATCGTAACGCTTTTGATATTCTTGTTCGCGGAAAACGTTTTCTCCAAAGCCGTAACGCGGCAGCCGTCTATCTCGCTCGGCACGATAACGTCGGTATCGCTGCCGGTGTACTTTGTCAGCATTACGCTGTTGTCGTCAAGCTCGCGGTAAGAAAAGTCATACGACTCGGCGTGTGCGACTATTCCTGTTTTGATATGCGCGTGTGCGCCGTTTTCTATTGCGGGCAGCCCTACTGACGTAAGCGCCATAGCCGCGGCCAGCAGCCCTGATACTATTTTCTTCATATTCTTTCTCCCTCCGAATATTTACCTTTTAATACAAATAAGCTCAAGCCTTTGTCTTTACTTTTATTACCTTTGAGTATTCACCTTCAAAATAGCTATAATCAATAGTTGAATTCCGATTTTTATAGGAGCACATTCTTATATAATAAGTCGTGTTCGGCTCAAGACCCGTTATCGTCTTTTTTCCGGGATTTCCCTTACTTATTTTTCTTGAATCACGGCCTCTGTCTCCAAAAGACGGGTCTTTTGAATATTGCAGATAATATCCGGACGCCTGCGTATCTTTTTTGAAATACACGTCTATCGACTTGCTGTCTGCAACGGCCTTGGTTATCGTGCTCTTTTTCGGGTATATATCGAATTTCGGGCTAATCTTTCCCGTGTACTTGCCCTTGCCCGTAATTACCATCTTAGCCGTGCCGATATTGACGTTATTGACATACTTTACGGTGTAATCTCTGTTTTTCACAAGCTTTTTGCCGTACAGCCAAACTACCTCTCTCGGCTTTTTCGCTTTGCCGTCATACTCCTGCGAATAGTAGTCTATCTTTACTTCTGCAAAAGCGAGGTTGGTCTTGCTGTTTTTGTAATTATAGTGCTTCTTTGCGCTGGCAAGGTTATCCTCGTATTGGTACTCGAGGTTATTGCGCTTTATTTTTTTCCACTGCTCTTTTGTACCTTTATAATAGACGTTCTTTATGCTCTGCCTATCATCTCCTGATGTTATAGTTACAAATGCGTTATGATAGATAAACGTCAAGCTTTCGGGTATGACTACCCTCTTTAAATTCATACAGTACCAAAAAGCAGCGCCGTGCCCCGGGCCGCCTGAGCCTGCTATCTTCATATCGCCACCTGCATACATATCGCCTGTGTCTTTTCCCTCTTGTATGTATTTCAGCGTATCGGGCAGGTTTACGACCTCGAGTCTGCTGCTATGCAGCACGCCCTCCATTATTCCGAGCTTTTTAGGCAGGGTGATGCTGGAGATAGCCGTATAGCATAGCGTGCCTTCATACAAGATCTGTATATTGTTAGAAAGGCGTATGTAGGTAAGTCTGATGCAGCCATTAAAAGTATAAGCGCCGAGATATGTTACGTTATCCGTCATGGTAACGTACTGTAGCATTCGGCAGTTTGAAAAAGATCCCCTGCCTATCGAGGTTATGTTGGCGGGGATAGAGATCTTCACCATTGTTTCGTTATCCGTGAACACGCCCTCGCCGATAGCCGTTACCTTTTTGCCGAGTATCTTAGCGGGTATCTTCGGCGCGCGCGAAGTGCCCTCGTAGCCCGTGAGGGTAATGGTATCGCCTTTTTCTTCAAACAGCCATATGTCTTTGCCGTCGGTATATCTGCCGCTTCTACCGAAATACATACCCACTGTTTTTGCTTCGTCAGCGTCAGCCGACTCTTCCGAAGGCTCGGCTGTTTCAGAAGCCTGCTCATCGGAAGATGTATCGTCCGCTATGCTCTCGGTGCTCTCGCGGCTCTCTTCGGAAGAGTTAACGTCTGCGGTAACTGCCTGCTCTTCCTGCGTTATGTCTGTCAGCGTATCGGTCTGCTCATTTTGGTTGCCTGCGGCGCTGACCGCCGTTCCGCAGACCAGCGTGAACGCCAGAACTGCTGATATTACTTTTTTCATTGTTGCCCGCCGCGCAAAACCCAAAAAACGCAACAATCCGTAAGTAAGCGTGAAAAATATACAAAACCCTCAAAAACCCTGCAATTACAGCGTTTTCGGAGTGCAATAAACTGATTGATGT
>DBEZOM010000103.1:0-5910 GCA_048252855.1 Ruminococcus sp. | reverse complement strand
AATTCCTCGTGCTGCTTCTCTATCTCGCTCAGATTGTTCTCGTAAAGCTTGCGGTCGGCCTCCATATCCGCGATGGTCGCCGAGCTTTGCGAATACAGTTCTTCCAGCTTCTGCATCTGGCTCTGCTGCTTCTTGCGGCGCGCTTCAAGCTCTTTCAGGCTTTCCTCGAGTTTGCTCTTCTCGTCGTTAAGCTCCTGCTCTTCGGATTCGTACTGCTCTTTCAGCGCCACCAGCCCGTCGATCATATCGTTGTCATAGTTGGCTACGCGTTTTACAAGCTCGATCTTCATGAGCATATCGTAAAAATCAGAAGCGCCGACGAGTATGTCAGTGTAGCTGTCGTTGCCCGCTATGTACATCACACGCAGGCGCTTTTTCAGGTCAGAGATACCGTCGGTTATCTCCTGCTTTTTCTGCTCCACCACCTGCTCTTTTTCGGTGATGGCGCTCTCAGCGTCCGCTATCTGCGTTTCCAGCTCGCCTATCGAGTCCGCAAGCGCGGTTATCGTCTTTTCCACAGTGTCTATCTGCTCGGATATTGCCGCTTGGTTGTCTTTCTCGGTGTCGATATTTCCCGCGGTCTCCTTTATTTTCTTATCAAGCTCAGCCTGCTTTTTCTCAAGCTCTTCAAGGCTTTTTTCGGCGGAGCTTATTTTGCTGTCAGTGTTTTTCGAGTCGCCGGAACTATCCTGCGCGGCGGCAGCTTTCGGCTCGTTTTTCTTGTAGCTTTCGGTATTTGTAAAAGCCGCAGCCGTTATGGTAACGGCGAGCGTAAGCGCCAGCCCCTTTTTGATAAGGCATTTCGTGCTCGTTCTCAAAGCTCTCGTTCCTCCTTACATGAACGCCAAACATTCCCCGCGCGGACAGAGTTTGCCCGCCGCAGAGTTCTCCGTATTTTTACAAGTCAATTGATAATTATTATACTTTAAGGTGCTTGCCCGCGCTGATAGATGTGCCTACCGCGCCGATGAAAGCGCCCGATACCAGGTACGCCACAGTTACCTTTACCAGCATTTTGCTGAAAGGATATAGGTTGTCCACGCCCAGTATCGACCACAGGCTCATATCGTTCTTGAATATGCCGTATACGCCCTCGTAAGCAAACTTAGTCAGCAGCAGCGCCGCAGCGGCAGCCGCTATACCTACCAGCATACCCTCTATAAAGAAAGGTATACGGATAAATCTGTTGGTAGCGCCGACGTATTTCATTATGTTTATCTCTTTTCTTCTTGCAAATACGCTGGCTCTTGTGGTGTTTGAGATTATGATAAGGCATACCACGATCAGCGCCGCGATAACTGCCGTCATGATTATCATGAGTATGTTCTTTATGCTTACCAGCACGTCTGCGAACTGGGTCGGGCTTTTTACCGAGTCTACGTTCTCGAATGTGCCGATCTGCATGGTGGTCTCAGACATATGGCTTATGTCCTTTACCGTTATTCTGAAAGTATCGGGAAGGGGGTTTTCGTCCGCGTAGCGGAAAAGGTCTTGCTGCTCGTCGCTCATGTCCTTCTTCATGTTCTTCCAAGCTTCGTCCTTGGAGTAGAAGGTAACGGTAGCCACGTTAGGCAGCGCCTCTATCTGCTTTTTCAGCGCTTCCTGCTTATCCTTGCCGATGTCGTCTTTTATGGTAACAGCCGCCTCGCTCTGGTCTTCTATTCCGCCGATTATCCGGTTGAGGTTGATGGTGGTCAGCACCGAAACACCTACCATCAGCAGCGAAACCAGTATTATGCAGAATGAAGCGAAGGACATCATTCTGTTCCTCCATATGCTCTTTACGCCTTGTCCTACAAGGTATCTTGCACTGCTGGCTCTCATTTCGCATTACCTCCTATCACTTCGTCAAAGGCAATGTTGCCGTGGTTGATATTTATGATACGTCCGCCGAAATAGCGCACAAGGTCATGCTCGTGAGTTACCATAAGCACAGTAGTGCCGCACTCGTTTATGCTGCGCAGCAGGTCTACTATCTCGTATGAAAGCGCGGGGTCGATGTTGCCCGTAGGCTCGTCCGCGATGATGAGCTGAGGGTCGTTTACCAGCGCTCTTGCAAGCGCCACACGCTGCTGCTCGCCGCCCGAAAGCTCGGTGGGGTAAGACTTAGCCTTGTCCTGCAAGCCTACGAGGCTTATAACGTAAGGCACGCGGCTGCGGATATACTTAGGCGGCGCGTCGATAACGCGCAGCACGAAAGCTACGTTTTCGTACACCGTCATAGTAGGTATCAGCCTGAAATCCTGAAATACTACGCCGATGGTGCGGCGCAGAGCGGGTATCTTGCGGCGGCGCAGCTTTGAAAGATTAAAGCCGTTTACCATCACAGTGCCCGAAGTAGCGTCTATCTCTTTGAGTATCAGCTTTATCAGCGTGGATTTGCCCGCGCCCGAAGAGCCTACTACGAAAGCGAAGTCGCCGTCGTTTATTTTCAGATTAACTTTGTTGAGGGCGTCTACGCCGCTCGAATAAGTTACAGATACGTCTTTGAATTCTACCAAGATCTGTTCACCTCTCAAATTATTTGCACAAAAAAACAAAGCGCCGCGTTAGGGTCACAGGGTCATATTTCTCTCTTTTTCCGCGAAAGATCCGCGGGCACTTGTATCTCCATTCAGTTCAAACGGCTGACCGCTGGCGCGCAGAGCAGCCCGCGCTACCGCGGAACACCAGCACTGCAAAAGCTGCGATCAGCCATTTTCAGAAATCAACGTTTATAAATATCAGAATTTAGCGGGGTTTGCCGAAAGATATTTTCTTACCATAAGCGCTATCTTGAAAATAATAGCGTGGTCGAATTCTCTAAGGTCAAGACCCGTAAGCTTCTTGATCTTCTCAAGGCGGTACACGAGAGTATTTCTGTGTACGAAAAGCTTTCTCGAAGTTTCCGAAACGTTCAGGTTGTTCTCAAAGAACTTCTGTATAGTGAAGAGCGTTTCGTGGTCGAGCGACTCTATGCTGCCCTTCTTGAACACCTCTTTGAGGAATGTTTCGCAGAGGGTGGTGGGCAGGTGGTATATCAGCCTTGCTATACCGAGGTTGTCGTAAGAAACTATCACCTTATCGGTGTCGAACACCTTGCCGACTTCGAGCGCTGTCTGCGCTTCCTTAAAGCTGCGCGAAAGATCTCTTACGCCCTCTACTACCGTGCCTATGCCGACATTCACGCGGGTGTAGAACTCGCCGCTGAGGGTGTCGGAAATGCTTCTCGCCAGCTTTTCGAGGTCTTTAGAGTCGATAGCCGAGCTTACTTCCTTTACGAGCACGATGTCGCTTTCAGTGATATTGAAAACGAAATCCTTGTTCTTATCGGGGAAGAGGTTCTGGATAACGTCGTAAGCGGAAACATCGTTTGAAGAAACTATGCGTATCAGCAGCACCACGCGGGAAACGTCGGAGTTGAAATGCAGCTCGCGCGCCTTGACGTGAATATCGCCGGGCAGTACGTTATCGAGAACAACGTTTTTGATGAAGTTGTTTCTGTCATATTTTTCATCGTAGTACTGCTTTATCGAAGCGAGGGAGATAGCGAGTATGCTCGCGTACTTTGCCGAAACTTCGTCAGTACCTTCTACAAATACAGCGTAATCGGGCTTCATATGAGAGCCGAACGGCTTGTATGTATAGCCGTCGCGAACGAAAATATCGTGCGAATCGCTGAGGTCGAGAGATACGAACTCGTTCGTAGTGCCCACCTGAGCAAGCTCGGAGCAGGCAATGATCGTAGCGGTCTCGTCGATAACTCCGATAGTGCAGTCGATAGTTTCACGCATCTGATGTATCACGTTCTGAAATAATCTGTTGGACATAGTTATGATTCTCCTTATTCAGCAAAATAACAGCCCGGCCGATAAAAAAACGCACAATTCGGTCAAGCATTTGTGTATAATGCTATTATACCAAAAAAAAACTCAAATTTCAAGTGCCGTATAGTAAAAATGTTCAAAAAAATTATGGCAAACGGCTGAGTACACTATAAGCGCAAATCTATTTATTACAAATTGTAACACATTACGCGGCGCATTGTGTGAATTTTCTGTAAAATATGCGCCATTTCACACAATTTTCATTATACCGCCCGCCCGAAAGCGGAGTATTTGCAGGCTTCCTGTAACCATTCCGTAACTTTTAAATTTTTTGTAAACGTGCACAAATAAAAATTTACCATACCGCCGTTTGTGACGGTTTTGCGAAAACGCGCCGCCTTTCGTTGACAATGCGCCCGCGGTATGCTATAATTTAAGGTAGTACACTTTGTATGACCGAGGTGAGAAAATGGCTAAAAAGCCCAAGGGCAAAAAGCGGCTGCTTACCGCGCTTACGCTTATACTGCTGCTGCTTTCGGGCGCGGCGCTGGGCGCAAAGGCTGCGCTGGCGGGCGAGCGCGCGAAGCAGAAATCGCAGATGACTGCCCCCGAAGCTAAAATAGTGCAGAGCGGTCAGCCGGAGCAGACAGCCGCGGGGCTTACCGCAGGCTCAAACGTGCCGCTCGCGCCCGCTGTTAAGATAGAAAAAGGCACGGCTTACGTCCGCTTCACAGTAGAATTGCAGGACGCCGACGGTGTACCGTTTTCGCAGAAGCTGAGCGAAAAACAGCAGGAGATAGACCAGTACGAATCTATGCTCGACCCCGATTCGCCAAGCTATCTGGCTTTTATGGAAACTTACCATAGTTTGAAAAACGAATACAATCAGCTTGCGGCAAAGGGCGAGCTTGCTTTCTCGGCGCTCTGCCGCGATAATTCCGAGGGCGCGCAGGCGCTTGCCGAAAACAACGGCAGGCTGAGCGTAAGCGAGCTGGACGAGCTTTCGCAGGCGGGCAGCGTTACCCAGCTTTCGCAGACCGAAAGCGGCGGCGCGGAAGATTCACCGTTCGTAGCTTCCGAGGACGAGAGCGAGCCTTTTAAGAGATGCTATACATTTAAAAAGGCGGCGGCTGAGGGCGAGGAGATCTCGCTTTTTACAAACGTAGTTATCCCCGCCGACTGGGACATCACCACCACCTCTGCCGACCACTTCACCGAAAACGAGGACGGCACTTTTACCGAGGACGTTTGCGAGATAAACAATCTCGAGCTGCTGGGCGAGGGCTTTAAGCTGAGCGTTTCGGCGCAGATAGTTGACGCGCGCGCCGCAGATAACGCCGAGCAGGCTTTTGAGAACGCCGCGAAATGATATTTAAGGAGAATTTTTGACGTGCAAGATATGCAAAATATGAACGATACTAAAAAACAGGCGGACGCTCAGGACAGCCGCGATTACTCCGCCGAAGAGCGCTACGACCGCCGCCGCGCTAAGATCACCGCGCTGCTGAAATGGCTTGAGTGCGAATTTTTCGGACTTTTCATCTTCCTCTCGCTGATGGCTACCACGCTGTTTCTCGGCAAGGCGGGAAAATTCATATTCGGAACTTTCGGACTGATCTGCTACATATGCGTTATGGCGGATTTCGGCATGAAAGAGGGCGCTAAGGCGCACATAAAAAACACCGTTCGCGGCGACTGCGTAAAGCGCAGCTTCGGCTTCACCCTCGGGCTGATCTCGATGCTGCCCGCGCTGGCTTCGTACATAATGCTGCTGCTCTCGTACTTTAAAGTGATAGGCTCGGCGCTGCTGCCCTTTAAGATACTTAATCTGGGGCTTTGGGGCTACATCGACCTTTTCGCGCCGAATATGCAGGTGGCGGATATGTCGGCGGTGCTGCTCGCGGTATACCCGATAATGCTGCTCATCTACCCCATAACCACCTACATGACATTCAAGATGGGCTACGATAACGAAGATCTGCAAACCAAGATAATGTATAAAAAAAGCTGAGGTAAAGAATATGATGAACAAATTTTTAGCATTTGCTTCCGCCGCCGTTTTAGCCGCTTCGCTGGGCGGGTGCTCAAAGTCAGAAGCCGCAAG
>DBEZOM010000102.1:0-20652 GCA_048252855.1 Ruminococcus sp. | reverse complement strand
ATTGTTTAAGTTTATTTTTTATTCCCGAAATTTTTTCTGTTATCAACTTTAGTTTTCAACTTTCTTTTTCAAAAGACCGAGCAGCAGCATACTTACCACCGAGCCTACCGCCAGCGCGATGACGTACTGCAGCGGGTGGCCGACTACGGGGAATACGAAGATACCGCCGTGAGGTGCGCGGAGGGTGCAGCCGAAAGCCATCGAAAGTCCGCCTGCCGCAGCAGCGCCCACCATGCATGAGGGGATAACTCTCAGCGGGTCGGCAGCCGCGTAGGGTATAGCGCCCTCGGTTATGAAGCTCAGACCCATGATGTAGTTTACGGGGCCGCTCTTGCGCTCTTCCTCAGTAAACTTGCTCTTGAAGAAGGTGGTAGCGAGGGCTATCGCGATGGGAGGTACCATACCGCCTATCATTACAGCCGCCATTATGTCGAAGTTGCCCGAGGATATTGCCGCTACGCCGAATACATACGCCGCCTTGTTGAAAGGGCCGCCCATGTCTATCGACATCATAGCGCCGAGTATGCAGCCGAGCAGCACCTTGTTGGCGTCGCCCATGTTTGAGAGGAAGTTCGCGAGGCCGTTGTTCAGCACGCCCATTATCGGGTTTACCGCGCACATGATTATCGCGATGATGCCGAGTCCGCCGAGCGGGTAGATGAGTACGGGCTTGATGCCGTTTAGCGCGTTCGGCAGACGGTCGCAGAGCTTTTCAAGCATCAGCATTAGAAATCCGCCGAGGAAGCCTGCCAGCAGTGCGCCGAGGAAGCCCGAGGGCACGTTGCCTGCGGGGTTCGCAAAAGTAGCGCCCGATACCGCCATAGCGCCGCCCGCCATGCCTACCAGAAGTCCGGGTCTGTCGGCAATGCTCTTGCCGATGTAGCCCGCGAGTATCGGTATCATGAAGTTGAATGCGTAGTTGCCTATGGTCTTGAACCAAGCCGCCGCCGCCAGGTGAGTACCGAAGTTGCTGTCCTGCGGAGCGCCGCCCAGCGAGTCGATGAGGAACGCGAGGGCTATGAAAATACCGCCCGCTACTGTAAACGGCAGCATATTCGATACACCGTTCATCAGGTGCTTATACATCTTTCTGCCGAAGCTCTCGTTGCCGCTCGACGAAGTCTTTGCCGCGTCTGCGCCGCCCTCGTGGTAATATACGGGAGCGTCGCCCGCCTCTATGCGGTTTATAAGCTCTTCGGGTATCTTTATGCCGTCGGAAACTTTGGTGCTCAGCACCTTTTTGCCGTTAAAGCGCGCCATTTCTACCGTTTTGTCCGCCGCTACGATTATTCCGTCGCAGGCGGCTATCTCTTCGGCGGTGAGGATATTTTTCGCGCCGCCCGAGCCGTTAGTTTCTACCTTTATAGATATGCCCAGCTTCTTGCCCGCTTTCTCGAGCGCTTCCGCCGCCATGTAGGTGTGCGCTATGCCCGTGGGACAGGCGGTAACGGCGAGAACCTTGTATCCCTCAGCCGATACGACCTCAGCGCGCGGCTCGTCGGGGTACTTTTCGTTTTCCATATCGTCGATGACCTTGAGGAACTCTTCCTTGTCCTTAGCGTTCAGCAGCTTTTCACGGAAGTCCTCGTCCATGAGTATCGTCATAAGGCGCGAGAGCACTTCGAGGTGTACGTCGCCGTCGTTCGGGGCGGCTATCATAAAGAGCAGGTTTGAAGGCTCGTCGTCAAGCGCTTCGTAATCCACGCCCGCGGGCACTGTCATAGCGGCGAGCGAGGGGGCTTTTACCGCTTCGCTCTTTGCGTGGGGGATAGCTATTCCCTCGCCCACGGCGGTAGAGCCTTTGTCCTCTCTTGCGAGTATACCTTTTTTATATGCTTCTCTGTCGGCGATACAGCCGCCTTTTACTTGAAGGTCTACCAGCATATCTATCGCTTCGCTCTTGGTCTTTGGTGAGGCGTTTAACAGTATGCTGTCTTTTTTCAATAAGTCAACTATTCGCATGATTATTCCTCCCTACACGATATTTTTTATCAGAGCGTTTCAAGCAGCTCTGCTATTTTTTCTTTCTGCGCCAGACCGTCCGAGAATGCGGTAGCGCCGCCCGCGGCAGTGCCCAGCTTTAAAGCGTATTCGTAATCTAACTGATCACCGTTCTGTATGCCCGCGGTAAAGCCCGCGACCATCGAGTCGCCCGCGCCTACCGAGTTTTTCACCGTGCCTTTGCACACTCCGCAGCGGTGCTTTTCGCCCGTTTCGTCGATGAGCATAGCGCCGTCGCCCGCCATGGAGATAAGCACGTTGCGCGCGCCCATTTCCTGAAGCTTTCTCGCGTACTTTTCAATGTCGGCGTCGGTGGAAAGCGCTACGCCGAACATCTCGCCCAGCTCGTGGTTATTCGGCTTTATGAGAAAAGGCTTGTATTTCAGCACGTTCAGCAGCAGGTCTTTAGTAGCGTCTACCACCGTTCTGATGTCCCTGCCCGCAAGCTTTGCAAGTATGCGCTCGTAGATGTCCGAGGGCAGCGAGGAGGGAATGCTGCCCGCGAGCACCAGCGTATCGCCGTCGCGCAGAGCTTCCAGCTTTTCAAAAAGCGCCGCCACGGCTTTATCGTCAATATCAGGGCCCTGACCGTTCAGCTCAGTTTCCTCTTCTGATTTTATCTTTACGTTTATGCGGCTGTTTCCGTTCGCCAGACGAACGAAATCGGTATCTATACCCATATCCGCAAGGCCTTTTTCAATAGCCTCGCCCGTGAAGCCCGCGGTAAAGCCCAGCGCTTTTGAGTCAACGCCCAGCTCTCTGAGAACTATCGAAACGTTTATGCCCTTGCCGCCGAAGTACATTTCCTCGCGCTCAGAGCGGTTGGTCATGCCCAGCTTCATCTCGCCCGTGTGTACAACGTAGTCGATGGCGGGGTTGAAAGTTACAGTATATACCATAGTTACATTACCTCCTTGACGTTTACCTTTGAGATATATTTTTTATTTTCCTCGCTGAGTTTGTCGGTGATGAGCCTTACTCTGCCGAGTTTGGCGAAAGTTACTGCCGAGATCTGACCGAATTTGGAGTGATCTGAAAGAATGTAAGCGATACGGCTGTTTTGCACTGCGGTAGATTTCACGCTGGCTTCGTTGCGGTCTGGCGTGGAAACGCCGGCGGCAAGCGATATG
The DNA here is from genome assembly GCA_048252855.1 of Ruminococcus sp. Lineage (GTDB taxonomy): Bacteria > Bacillota > Clostridia > Oscillospirales > Ruminococcaceae > YE71. Next base: position 17,521 of record DBEZOM010000102.1, on the reverse strand, counting down.
CCGTTCGCACCGAGAAAGCTTTTTGTGAAATTATAGCTTTGCAGCGAGTTCACACATTCCGCGCCGACTATCGCTTCGGTAGTCAGCTTTATCTCGCCAGCGGGGATATACACGGTAAAGCCGCGCTGCGCGAGCCTTTTGGCGTGAACGAAAGCGTTCGTAACGAAAGTAACGTTTTTCTCGGGCAGAAAATCTATCATATAGCCCGTGGTAGTTCCCGCGTCGAGGAATACGAAATCGCCGTCCTCCACCAGCGAAGCGGCGTATCGGGCTATCGCGATCTTCTCTTCGTTAAAAAGCTTCGACTTAGCCTCTACGTCCTGCTCCACCACGCTGAACGAGCGGTCTTCGGCGGATATTGCCCCGCCGTGCACCTTTTTCAGCAGACCCTTTTCGTCAAGCTGGGTAAGGTCGCGGCGCACGGTAGATTCCGAAGCGCCCAGCCGCTCGCAAAGCTCGGGAAGCTTTACGCTTTTATTCTGTTTCACCATTTCCAAAATAACTGAATATCTTTCTTCAGTAAGCAAATCTATCACCTTTCAGCATTTCTGTTTGACTTGTAATGAACGTTATTGACTGTTTCTGATTATAGAATACCACAATTCGCTCACTAAGTCAAGCGTTTTCGCTCAAAAATATTTAAAAACCGCAAACTTTGTGCAGCCGCACAAATCGTCCGAACCGTCTTTATGCACTTTGTACAAAAGTTATCTCAAGTGTGGAGAAAAATATGTGTGCGGGTGCGGAATGGGCATAAAAATACAGCCGCGAGGGGGTGCTCACGGCTGTTAAAGATAAATATTCAATTTTCACTCCCCGCCGACCCTGCGCAGTATCATCACCACGAAAGTCTGCAATATCGGCAGGAAAAGCAGCAGTGCGGCGGCGGTCAGTACGAATAGCAGCGTAAGCGCTTCGCCAAGCGCCATGCCCATATCGTGCGTAGGCGCAAGGCCGTCGTAAACGCAGTACGCCGCCAGCGCGGTCAGCAGGAAAAGTGCCGCCGCCGCGCATATCGCGGAGATGAAATAAAACACCCTGCCCGCCGCGCGCATTTCGTCGCTTCGGGCGAGCATACGGCGGCTTATGAGCGAAGCGGGATAGCTGAATATCAGCACGCCCGCGGGGAACACCGTAGCCGCCGCTATCCGCATCGAAATGTCCTCGTTGATCGTCGCGGCGAGAAAGCCGACGAGCGTTAGCGCGGCAAGTATCAGCGAGGCGCGCAGGTAAAGCCCTTTTGCGGGCGCTTTCACATCGCTCACGGCGCTCATAGCGCGACCTCCCCGCAGACCACGCGCGCGTTTACCGAGATAACGAAGTCCTCTATCTTTTTCATGTCAGGCTCGGGCGGCAGCGAGGTATTGGCGGCGGCGTACTCAAACCTTTTTCGCAGACCCTCAACCAGCTCGAAAAATTCGGGCGTGGGCTTGTCGCCGTCGGCGAGGTATTTGCCGTTGCGAATGTCCATAAGCAGGTCGTGCTCAGCTTCGCGGCAGGTCTTTACAACTCCCCTTTCCAAAATGTCGAAGCACATATACATCAGCCGAACAAGGTGCATAGAGTGCTTGCCAAGCTTGTTGTGCTGTATCGCCCTGCGGTTTCTGATGCCCATGCTGCTGTCCGAACCGTTCAAAAGCATATGAAGCTGCTGATCGGCATATCCGCCGAAGCTTTTTACCGCCCGCTGAGAGAGGAAAAGCCCCGTGTTGTCGAGCAGTTCTCTGCCGATACTCGTTACCTTTATATACTGGTCGGGGTTCAGCCCCAGCAGCTCTATCGTGTTCGGATTGCAGTTCGCGAGAAGCTGTACGAGCTTTTTGAATGAGTAGACCACGGTATCGGTAGCCGTTTCGCTGACCTGCTCAAAATCTCTGCCCAGCAGTATCTCGCGCCTGCTGTTCACCGCGCAGCCGCGTATATCTATGTCGGAATTTTCATTATTAGTGCCGTAAGCGAGCGAACCGCCCAGCCCGAGGAGTATCACATTATCCCCCAGCCTTTCATCATCGCGCAGAAAATCATACGCCGCGGAGGAAAGTACCTCGTCAAAATTTATATTCATAGTCATAGTCACGCTCATTCGCCTCATTTCTTGCTGTCAGTTATGATTTATCAGTTATACCCTCCAGATATTTTGCGGGCACGCTTTTCGTCAGCCAAACGCCGTTTTCCGAAAGGTAAAAAACAAATCCGTCTTTATACATATCGCCCGTGTGCACCTTATAAACAAAAGGTCTGCCGTGCCTGCTTCCGACCTTTATCGCGGTATCGTAGTCTTTAGAAAGGTGAACGTACAGCCGCCTCATGTGTTTCAGCCCCTGGGCGTTTATAGCCTGCACGCTCTTTTCGCCCGTGCCGTGGTAAAGCACATCGGGCGGGACGGCTTCTTTCAGCTCTACGTCTACATTTATAGAGTGCCCTTGATTAGCCCTTATCTTGGTCTTATCCTCGTTGAAGCTGTACCGCTGTTTTTCGTCGGTGCGCACTATCTCTTCGAGCGTCGGCATATCCAGGCTGTATTCGCCGGTGCGGTTTATGCCCTCTATAAGCTCTGAAACGTCTGCCCAGCCGTGCGGGTCAAGCTTTATCGCGCCCGGCTTGTGGCGCAGTATCAGGCTGATATATTTGCTTGTTCTTGTCATTTCTTTTTTGTCCATAATGCTTCCTCCTATCTAGGTCAGCGTATCTTTTTTATCGGGTGTCTTATGACGGTCTTCCACTTTTCGGGCGCGGATTTTCTCACGTCTGAGAGGTATATCTCGTGGTGCAGGCGGCTTTCGCTAAAGTCGTTCGCATAGCCTTTTTCTGCCAAATATTTATCCATCAGCGCAACGCTTTCAGGCTCGCTGTCGAAACTGCCGATGTGCATTATCTGCACGCAAAGCCCCTCGTCTATCGTGATAAATTCCGCTTTAAAATCAAAAGCCATCTTGTATTCTCCTTGTCAAATCGTCAAATTCAGAACAGATCCAGCATACCGTCGAGGTATATCTCTTCGCGAACTTTTAGCTGATACTCGGGCTTCGTCATGTAGTAGAGCAGAAATTCCAGCACCACCGCGCTGCCCAAGCCCCTGCCCTCTATCTTGAAATTCGTAAAGCCCATAGGCAGGTAAACGCCGCGAATATCGTCAATGCCGATGAACGCGGGGCTTTCCATCGCGCGGGAAAAGCGGTAGCCCTCGGCGGCGTGCGGCGCTTTGCAGATATGGTCGTCGCAAGGCTCGCCCATATTTTTGCGGCTGACGTTTTCGTAGCAGGCTTTTCGCTCGGTACAGCCCACCCAGCAGCATTCGTTGCAGAGAAACTCCACCTTGTCTTTCATCGCCTGCGGCAGGCTGCCGAGCTTATCGAGAGCCTTGTTCAGCCGAAAATCGGGCACGGCGAAGCGGTAGTCCCCGCGCTCCAGCTCGCGGCGAAAGCGCTCAAAGTCGGTCAGCACCTTAGTAGTGGACGACACGAAATAAAGCTGCGGGCAGCGCGTTTTCAGATAATCGAGCAGCAGGTCGGAAGCTACGATAACGCCGTTTTGCGGGCAGCTTTTATCGCCCTGCGCGAAAAGTTTGCAGAGGGCGTTGCACTTTTTGTCCGAGAGGTGCTCTGCGCCGAGCAGCGAATTGCTGAAAGTCAGCCGCGCGGATATACCGTACCCGCGCATAAGCTCGAGCACCTCGCGCGGGTCGTGGTCGCCGAAGCCCGCTCTGCCGCCGCCCCATATGCAGTCCGCGGGCGCGCCGTAAACCGAGCCTATCTCGCACCAATCGTAAAAATACTCGCGGTGTTCGCGGTACAGCGGCAGAAAAGCGGCGTACAGCTCGTAAAACTCGAACAGCCCCGGCAGGTGGTAAACAGCGCGGCGCGGGGTATCGGCATTTGCGGAAAATTCGGTCAATTCGCTAAATTCGCTAAATTCGCTCATGGTCAGGTCACCTCAGTATAATTATACCACAAATGGCGGCTAAGTGTCAAACGCTATTGACATCTGCGGCTCGGCGTGTTATCATAAAAGCGTGAACGATCATCGAAAGGCGGCAGGCTTATGAAAAACGGCGACAAGAAAAAAATACTTGAACACCTCTCGCGACAGGACTTCGCCGACGGGCCGACCGCCGCGTTTTTCACCGACTCGGCGGGGATAAGGCACACGGTGAAGATCAAGCGGGTGTTCGGGGCGAGGGTCGCTTGTTTTTACAAAGGCGGGCGGAAGCTGCCGTGCGGGATAAGCTTTATGCGCGCAAAATGAAAATCCCCTTTACGCCTTGACAAACCCGCGCATATGTGATATAATACTTACTGCGCTCGGAGGGCGAGTTGTTCAGAGAAATGACAGCCGGATAAGAGGCAGACTGAAATGTCTGTTTCTTGTCCGGCTTTTTGTTTGCAGGGAGGAATTTCAGATGGATATTTTGAACGACAAGATAAGGCCGATGTATCTCAAATACCTTTCAGCCGCTTTCGGCAGTGCGCTGATAACCTCGGTGTACTCGATAGTTGACACGGCGATGGTGGGGCAGTATCAAGGCCCCGGCGGCACGGCGGCGCTGGCGGTGGTCGCGCCCGTTTGGAACATCATTTACAGCTTAGGTCTGCTGATGGGCATTGGCGGAAGCGTTATTTTCAGCACAAAGCGCGCGGGCGGAAGCGGCGGCGAGAACCGCTATTTTACCGCATCAGTCATCGGCTCGGTGATGCTCGCGCTGGCGGCGTGGGCGGGCGTGGTCTGCTTTGAAAGCCCTATACTGCGCTTTTTCGGCGCGGATAATTCTCTGCTTGCGCTGGCGCACGAGTACATGAAGCCTGTAAAAGCCGTGTTCCCGCTGTTTCTTTTCAACCAAATGCTTGCAGCGTTTTTGCGCAACGATAAAAACCCCGTACTTGCGACGGTGGCAGTGCTCGCGGGCGGGATATTCAATATGTTTGGCGACTATTTCTTCGTATTCGCCTGCGACATGGGCATTTTCGGCGCGGGGCTTGCCACTGCTATCGGCTCGGGAATATCGTTCGTAGTGATGATGACGCATTTTTTCAGCCGCAAAAACACCCTGCGGCTTACCGCGCCGAAAGGCTTGTTCCGCAAGCTGAGGGAGATCGGCGTTACGGGCTTTTCGACCTTTTTCATCGACGTGGCGATGGGCATACTCACGGTGCTTTTCAATCGGCAGATCATGAAATATCTCGGCGCGGACGCGCTTTCGGTATACGGCCCGATAATTCAGGTCAGCACGTTTGTGCAGTGCTGCGCATACAGCGTAGGGCAGGCGGCGCAGCCGATACTTTCGGCAAATTACGGCGCGGGAAAAGGCGGCCGCATAAAAGAAACGCTGCGGCTGGCACTATTGACCACCGCAGCATTCGGCGTATTTTGGACAGCGCTGAGCATGGCGTGTCCTAATTTGTACATCAAAATATTCATGAGCCCGACCGCCGAAATACTGGCGATAGCCCCCGCGATGATAAGAACATACGCGGCTTCATTCCTGCTTCTGCCATTCAACATTTTCTCGACATACTATTTCCAGTCGATAATGAAGCCCGCGGCGGCGTTTGTAGTATCGGTCGCGAGGGGGCTGGTGATAAGCGGTGCGCTGATAATGCTTCTGCCGATGATCTGCGGCGCAAGCTCGATATGGCTCGCCATGCCGATAACGGAAACGATCGTTATGATATATGCGGCGTGGAAGATAAAGAAGTTTACCTGCGAGATGGGCGGGTGAGAGGGTTTTAGTTTTACAAATACGACTTCGTTCTATTCATATCCGTAACAAGGTCGGTGTTGCCGTCGGCTTTCATAAGCTCTATCAGTTTTTTGACATTGCTGCGGTCGCGGACTATCGCCTGTATCTCAGGCTCAGTAATGCCGACAAGTTGGATAAATTCCGTCTTGCCGTAGACCGACTGCTGCGGTTCAGCCTCGGTATCCGCTACAAGCAAAAGCGCGGTTATCTTAGAATCTGAGCCGATGTGCAGCGGCTCGCCGTTGCCCTTTACGAACTGCTCAGGCTCAAAATAGCGCTCGGTGGTGTAGGTGTACTTCGCCAGATTTGCCATCATGTTCAGCGCCCAAAGGCAGTCCTCGGCGTTTTCCTCTTTGAGCTTGATGGTCATTTCGTAGCCCCAGCCGTTCCACTCTCCGCCAAAAGCTTCCTCATCGCCGTAAAGCACCGTCATGCCGTAGGTGACGATATGCTTATAGCCTTTCGGCGAGGTGTAGATAGAGTAGCCGTCGAGGTATTCATCTCCGCCCATCATGACCCTAGCCGTAAGATCGGTAGCGAAATGCGCGGGGTTCTGCCCCGGATAAAGCTTTTCAAAAGCGTCGTCGATAGCCTGCCAGCCGGGGGAATAATCGTCGTCCTCAGCAAGGCGTTTCAAAAACTCATCTTTTGTCATAAAATGTCCCTCCTATGATTTTTGTTAGGTCTATTATAGCATACCGGCTTTTTGGTGTCAATGTTTGACTTTGCATAGGGCGGTGTGGTATAATAAATGTAAGACAACAAGCGCCGTAACGCCGCTTCATGAAAGGAGCAACCCCTATGAACAGACCCAACAAGACCCCCCGCCTGCTGAAAAGAACCGTCGATATTATCACTACGGTGATCGCAGTTATCATCGCGCAGATGCTTGCGGATAAATTCTTCGGCGGCTCGCTCGTTTGGACACTGATAATAGTTGCCGCCATTTTTGTGATATTTATGCCGCCGGGAGCGGTCATCGACAGAAAGATAGACGAGCATTTTGAACGCAGGGAGGGGCAGTGAACGCCATGAAACTAACACTGCAAACAGAAAGGCTGACCCTAAGACCTTTTGAGATCGCCGACGCGCAGGAGATGTTCGACGGCTGGACAAGCGACCCAATCGTCGCGCGGTATGTAACTTGGAACGCGCACAAAAATGTAGATGAGACCGCTAGTCTGCTGAGCATTTGGACAGCAGAGTACGAAAAGCCCGAGCGGCTCAACTTCGCGATAGTGCAGAAAGAAAGCGGCAAGCTTATCGGCGGGATAGACGTGGTCGGCTACTTGGGCGGCGTGGAAGGCACGCCCGTTATCGGCTACAATTTGGCGCGGGAATACTGGGGCAGGGGCTACATGACGGAAGCCTGCCGCTGCGTTATCGAATATCTCTTCGCAAAAGGCTATTCCGAGATCAGGATAGACGCTATGGCGGAAAATATCGCTTCTATAAAGGTAATCCAGAAATGCGGCGGCGTATTTTTGGAAACTGAGGAAGAGTACATACCCGCTAAGGATAAAAAAATAGCGGTAAATAAGTATATCGTTAGGAAGTAGATATTGGATGCGGGCACAACTGCACCGTTTACGCGGAAGAATTTGCAGCTTTTGCACCCATCGAGGACAGAGCCGCTGAGCAAGACGGCGAGGACGGCTCGCTGTACGAGCGATGTTTAAAACCGCTGTGGTTCAACAAGACCGAGCGGCTGAAAGCGCTGAAAAGCGATGAGGAGATAGGGGCGTTTTTGGATAAGACCGAGCATTTTCTTACTGCGGATATTGATTTTAGGGCGTATATGGGATAGGCGGAAGATATGGATCGGATAGAGATACGGGACGAGCTTTTTTGTTTGACTTTAGCCATGCAAATGTGGTATAATTAAACTAGCGAAAGCGGGCGCATTGCGGCGCTCGGCGGGAAATATCAGAGAGGTACAGGTATGAAAAACACGTTTGGCGTGAAGATGGTTTATAATTTTTACCATAGCGCTGTAAAAGCGGAATTGAAAAGGCGGGGCTTACCGAAAGAGCTCGCCGAGAAGATCGACAGCGAGCACAAAAAGATACTCGCGCGGGCGAAAGACATCGGAAGATCGCGGCTTCTCAGCTCGTACATCATGGCGAGCTACTTCATCGCGATGAACCGCGGCACGGGGCTTTCGGCGGAGGAGAATTACGAGATATACCGCGACGGGCTGTGCGCCTCGAAACTTTTTCACAAGGTGCTGGGCGACGCCGAAAGCTACCTCGACCCCAAAAAGATGGAAGGCAGACTGCAATGGTCGGCCGAAAGCCACAAGCGCGAGTATGAAAACGACTGGGTGGTAGACATTCTCCCCGGCAACGGCGAATACGATCTGGGTTACGATTATCACGAATGCGGGGCGTGCAAGCTTTGCAATGACGAGGGCTGTCCCGAGCTGGCGGCGTACATCTGCCGCATGGATTTCGTGCTGGCGGACATCATGAACATGAAGCTTGTGAGAACGGGAACTATCGCCGAGGGCGCGCCTTACTGCGATTTCAGATACAGCAGGATAAAGGGTGCTGAGGAGAAGTGAGCGTGGGGTCAGCTGTGAGGTATAGTTAGCCTAAACTAACAACAATATATGATATTTAAAAGGCAGATGATAAAAAATGCTGAAATATGGTATTTACGCAAAAGCGGTGGAGCTTTTATGCTTCCGCTCGGCGCTGAGCAGGCTTTCGGAGATATATCCCGACATGGATATGAAGATCTACAAAAAAGCTGTGAAGCGCGAATACAAAGCAATGCTTTTGCGCACGCCCGACATCGGCGGAAGCTCGCTGGAAATGAATCTTTACATAGCGGCGTTCGTTTTCTCGCTGCACAAAGCCGAGCCGCGCAGGATAACGCCCGAAGTCGTGGACGAGATGGTAACGGCGGTTTTCGACTCGCCATTCATGATAAAGGCGCACCAAAACAAGAAATGCACGCTTTTCACCGACAAGGTGCAGGACAAAAAGCTGAAAGAGAGCGCGGCGAGCCAGACCTCGAAGTACGAGCTTGACTGGAAATTCCGCTACGAAAAGGGCAAGGACGAATTCTACAACACATACACGGAGTGCGGCATATGCAAGCTGGGCAAGCGGGAAAACTGCTTTGAATTTGTGCCCTGCCTATGCAACATGGACGAGCGGAATTACCGAAACGAGGGCGGCAGGCTACACCGCACAAAGACCCTCGCGCAGGGCGACGACTGCTGCGATTTTCATGTTACGCGGATAAGGTGAGGGGTTGATTTCGCGTGGGTGGGTGTGGTATAATTGGAGAAAGCACATTGACAGCTGTTTAGCAGAGCATATCCGCGTATTTGCCACCACACCAAAGGAGTAAAATATGAACGTCTTTTCTTTTTCCGACCCCGCCGACATCGTCCTTATCCAGCCCGCAGACGACCACGATCTTTCCGAGATCGAAAACGAGGTCGCCGAGATAAAAAGGCTGACCCCGCTTGATTTTCAGCTCATCGCCGTGAAGGTCGCCGACTGGAACACCGACCTCTCGCCGTGGGAAGCGCCAGCCGTTTTCGGCAGCGAAAATTTCGGTAGCGGCGCGGCGCAGACTTTGGCGGAGATACTGCCGCTCTGCACGGACGCACGCAAGACCTATATCCTCGGCGGGTACTCGCTCGCGGGGCTTTTCGCGATGTGGACGGCTTACCAAACACGCGTTTTCACGGGCATTGCGGCGGCTTCGCCCTCGGTGTGGTTCCCGAATTTCGTGGACTATATGCGCCCGCGCGAGATCGCCAGCGGCGCAGTCTACCTCAGCTTTGGCGACAGGGAGGAGCGCACCAAAAACGCCGTGATGTCAAAAGTCGGCGAGTGCATACGCGAGAGCCACGCCCTGCTGACCGCGCAGGGTATCGACTGCGTGCTCGAGTGGAACAAGGGCGGGCATTTCAAAGACCCCGCTCTGCGGACAGCGCGCGCGTTCGCGTGGGTGATGAACGAAGTCGCGGGCAGGTGAACGGTTCACACCGTGCCTTTTTTCGGCACGAAAAATCCGCTCATGTCGATGTGCTCGATCTCCAGCAGCTTCACCTTTTTGTCGATTCCGCCCGCGTAGCCAGTCAAATTCCCGCCCGCGCCGACTACGCGGTGGCAGGGGATGATTATCGAGATCTCGTTGTGCCCCACCGCCCCGCCGACCGCCTGCGCGGACATTTTCGCCTGCCCGCGCTTTTCGGCAATCCGCCGCGCAAGGTCGCCGTAGGTAACGGTCTGCCCGTAGGGTATCTGCAAAAGCAGCTCCCACACCGCCATGCGAAAATCAGTGCCGGTGAGGTGCAGCGGCGGCGTGAAATTCGGCTCAGCGCCCGCGAAATAAATATCCAGCCAGCGTTTTGCCTGCGAGAGCGCTTGCGTTTCCCGCTCGGTATGCTCGGCGGGCAGGTTATCGGCAAAGTATTTTTCGCCCTCAAACCACACCCCCGTCAGCCCCTGCCCGTCCGCCGCGAGCAAAATACCGCCCAGCGGCGAATCATAATGCTGAATGTACGTCATGTTTTACACCTCGAATATCATTTTTTTCAATTATAACACACTCTGACCGAAAAGTCCATTCCGACTGCCGTATCTCCGCCGATACAGCAGTTTTTTCATATCTGACCTGCAACATTTCTGCGCCGTATATGAAATATTCATATGAAACCGTATTGAAATTTCACACCGATGGTGGTATACTATAGGCAACACCGCACAACTATTGTGTGCGGATTGCGCAGTCAGATTTTTCGTCAGATTGCCTAAAGCCGACGACACTTAACTCGCGTTAAGCTAGGAGGATTTGGGTGATATGACGGAAAATTGTTTTGGCTTCGCAAAAACGCAAGCAAGACGTACACAAAGCCGCTAGGCGGTAGTTGTACGGTGTTGCCTATAATAAAGGAGCGATAACTGATGAATATTACCGAATTTGCAAAGGTGGCGGGGGTATCGAAATCCGCCGTAAGCAGATATTTTAACGACGGCTATGTTAGCGAGGAAAAGCGCAGGCTGATCGAGGCCGCAATAGAGGCTACGGGCTACGCGCCCAGCGTTCAGGCGCAGAACGTTCGCACCAAGGTGACAAAGCTCGTCGGCGTGATAATACCTAAACTTTCCAGCGAAAGCTGCGCGCGCGAGGTCGAGGGGATAAGCCAAGTTCTGAGCGAGCAGGGCTACCAGCTTTTGCTCGTCAACTCCGCCAACGACCCCAAAAAAGAGGTGGAGTACCTAGAGCTTTTCCGCAGCAACCGCGTTGACGGCGTTATCTTCCTCGCCTCGGTCTTTACGCCGCTGCACGACGCCGTGCTGAAAAAAATGCGCGTGCCCGTAGTCATCATGGGGCAGGAGTACAAGGGCGCGAACTGCGTTTGCCACGACGACGGCAAAGCCGCCTATTCCGCCGAGATGCTGATGCTTGAAAAAGGCGGCAAAAAGCCCGCTTTCATAGGCGTTACCGAGAGCGATAAGGCGGCGGGGCAGGCGCGAAAAGAGGGCTTTCTCCACGCGCTCGCCGACAGCGGTATATCCATCAGCCGCGGCGATATGCTTACGGCTGAGTTCAAGATGGACTCGGGCTACGAGAAAGCGCTGGCGCTGCTGAAAAGCGGCAAAAAGTACGACCACATATTCTGCGCGACCGACAGCATAGCCGCAGGCGCGCTGCTTGCCTGCCGCGAACTGGGGCTGAGAGTGCCCGAGGACGTAATGCTCGCGGGGATCGGCGACTCGCAGCTTTGCAAAGTGACCTCCACCACGCTGACCTCCGTGCACTTCCACTACCGCACCGCGGGCATTGAAGCGGCGCAAATGCTGCTAAATTCGCTGAAGCGCGAAAGCCCTATCCCACGCACCCTAACGCTTGATTTTGAGCTGATAGAGCGCGGCTCTACGGATAGAAATTATGAAACTGTGTGAAACCTTGAAAATCTTCAACATAAGTTTATAATATTTGTCAATAGACAAAACGCACGGCATGAGCTATAATATAGTTAATGAAATCGGTATCACATACAGCAGTGAAACCGAAATGAATAGTCCGGACAAAAATCTAATGAAAAGGACGGTACGTTTTATGGATTACAGAAGCTCAGCTCGTGAGATACTTTCCGCTATCGGCGGCAAGGATAATTTAGTAAGCGCGGCGCACTGCGCTACAAGACTGCGTCTAATAATCGCAGACAATTCAAAAGTACAGAAAGAAACGCTCGAAAATATCGACGTGGTAAAGGGCGTTTTCGAGGCTTCGGGCCAGCTGCAGATAATCATCGGCACGGGTACAGTCAATAAGGTATACGATGAATTTATCGCAGAGTCGGGCGTTGAGGCGGCTTCAAAAGACGAACTGAAAACGCAGGCGGCTCAGAAGCAGAACTGGTTCAAAAGGCTGATAAAGACCCTCGGCGACGTTTTCGTACCCATAATCCCCGCGATAGTAGCAGGCGGACTTATAATGGGCATAATGGAAGCGCTGAACTTCATGGCGGCGAACGGCTTTATCTCGCTGGATACCAACGGCTACGTTTTCACGATATTCAAGCTGCTCTCAAACGCGGCGTTCACATTCCTGCCGATACTTATAGGCTACTCGGCCACTAAAGTTTTCGGCGGCAACCCCTACCTTGGCGCAGTAATCGGAATGTTCCTCATACACCCCGACCTGCAAAACGCATGGACAGTTTCCGCCAACGGCTACGAGCAGACTTTCTCGATATTCGGTCTTTTCAACGTGCATATGGTGGGCTATCAGGGCCACGTTATCCCGATAATCATAGCTTCGTTCATTCTCGCGAAGATAGAAAAGAAGCTGCACAAAGTAGTGCCCGACATAATCGACCTTTTCGTAACGCCACTCGTAAGCCTTACGGTAACGGCGTTCCTCGTTTACACCTTCATCGGCCCCGTATTCGTGGCTCTTGAAAACGGCATCATCACAGGCGTTCAGAAGCTGATACTTCTCCCCTTCGGCGTCGGCTCATTCATAATGGGCGGCTTCTACTCCACCACCGTAGTAGGCGGCATACACCATATGTACACAGTCATCGACATCGGCCAGCTCGCGAAATACGGCGTTACCTACTGGCTGCCGCTTGCCTCCGCCGCGAACATGGCTCAGGGCGCTGCCTGCCTTGCAGTTGCGGTAAGAAGCAAGAACAACAAGATACGCTCTATGGCTTACCCCTCCGCGCTTTCATGTATGCTCGGAATTACTGAGCCCGCTATCTTCGGCGTGAACCTCAGATTTGTAAAGCCTTTCATCTTCGGCTCTATCGGCGGCGCTTGCGGTGCTATGGCGGCTTCAATACTCCACCTCGGCGCTACTGCTACGGGCGTTACCGGCATATTCGCGATACTCCTCACACTCAACCACCCCGTAAAGTACATCATCTCTATGCTCATCGCGATGGGCGTAGCTTTCACGCTGACATGGTTCTTCGGCACTAACAACGAGCAGATAAGAAGCGAGAGCAAGCCTGCCGAGAAGTCGGAAAAGACCGAGCAGACCAATCAGACAGAACAGACCGAAAAGCCTGCCGAGATCACCGAAACTGCAAATACTGCCGATACTTCGGACAACGGCGTTATCACCTCCCCGCTCAGCGGCAAGGCTGTAAAGCTGGAGAACGTTCCCGACCCGACATTCGCGCAGGGCATACTTGGACTTGGCGCAGCTATCGAGCCTACCGAGGGCAAAGTAGTAGCCCCCGCCGACGGCAAAGTTGAAACGCTTTTCGACACCCTCCACGCCGTGGGCCTTACGCTGGATAACGGCAAAGAGCTGCTGATACACGTCGGCATAAACACCGTCGCGCTGAACGGCGAGGGCTTCGTGGCTCACGTTGCCGAGGGCGACAGAGTTACAAAGGGGCAGACGCTTATAACTTTCGACATCGACTTTATAAAGAGCAAGGGCTACCGGACAGTTACCCCCGTGCTGGTGGGCAATTCGGACGATTTTTCCGCAGTGGAAGAACTTGCCGCCGAGGGCGCGCAGGTATCCATTGGCGACGAGCTTATAAAAGTTACGGACTGAAACTCAGAGAAGTAGAGAGGTAAAGTATGGATAATAAAGAGATAATGGAAAACAGAGAGCGCATCAAAAACGCAAAATGGCGTCAGAGATTTCACATCGAGCCGCCCGACGGCTGGCTAAACGACCCGAACGGCCTTAGCTTTTACAAAGGCGAATACCACGTTTATTTTCAGTACAGCCCCATAGCCGCCGACGGCCACACGCCCCGCGGCTGGGGACATTACCACGGCGCAGACCTCATGCACATGGTGTACGACAAAGCCGTGATGATGCCCGATATTCCCGAGGACAGCCACGGCGTTTACTCGGGAAGCGCCATTGAAAATGACGGCGTTCTGCACATCTTCTACACTGGAAATGTGAAGATGGAGGGCGACTACGACTACGTTACGGCGGGCAGGGGCGCGAACGTGATACACGTCACTACCGCCGACGGCAGCAAGGTCAGCGAAAAGCAGGTGCTCTTGCGAAACAGCGATTACCCCGACTTTTGCTCCTGCCATGTGAGAGACCCTAAAGTCTGGAAAGAGGGCGAGGTCTGGAAGATGGTGCTGGGCGCGAGAACTCTCGACGACGAGGGCTGCGTGCTGGTGTACGAATCCTCCGACCTCATAAACTGGAAATACGCGGGCAAAGTATACAAAGAAGGCTACGGCTATATGTGGGAATGCCCCGATTATTTCGAGCTGGGCGGCAAGGGCTTCCTCAGCACCTGCCCGCAGGGTCTGCCGCACTATGAAACTAAGTGGCAGAACCTCAATGAGTCGGGCTATTTCCCCGTAGATGGCAGGCTGGAGGACAGCAGCTTGGGCGAATTTGCCGAGTGGGACATGGGCTTCGACTTCTACGCGCCGCAGACTTTCCTCGACCCGCAGGGGAGACGCATACTGATAGGCTGGCTGGGTATGGACAACCGCGTTTACGGCAACGCCACTACCGAGCTTGGCTGGCAGCACTGCCTTACCATACCGCGCGAAGTCACTCTCGGCGAAAACGGCAGACTGCGGCAGTACCCGATTGCCGAATTTGACGCGCTGAGAAAGAGCGAGCGCCGCCACGCCGACGGCTGTACCGCGAAATACGCTCTGCCGCTGGAGATATGCGGCGAACCGACCGCGGACTTCACCATAACGCTTGACGGCAAGCTGGAGCTGCGTTTCGACAAGGCGAAGCAGCTTTTCACCATGAAATTCAGCGATGAAAAGTACGGCTGCGGCAGGGGCACAAGAAACGCCGTCATCGAAAGCGTGAACCGCATACGCCTTATCGCGGATATGTCGAGCATAGAGGTGTATTTGAACGGCGGCGAAACGGTAATGTCAACAAGATTTTATCCCGACGGCGGCTGCGCCGAGCTTGAGATAAAGGGATTTGAAGCGCAGGTCTGGGACTTCTAAATCTGAAATATCTGAACTATCTGATTATCTGAGAGGAGAATTGCAATGGGAAACACACTTTTTGCCATAGGCGAAGCTTTGATAGACTTTATCCCCGCGCAGGCAGGCTGCGCATTTGAGGACGTGACGGCTTTCAGCCCGAAAAGCGGCGGAGCGCCGGCAAACGTGTGCGGAGCTTTTACAGTGCTGGGCGGCTGCGCGAAATTCATCACCCAGCTCGGCGACGACCCATTCGGCAAAAAGATAGCGGGCGACCTCGAGCGCGCGGGCATAGACACCTCGCTTATCGACTTTACCGACAAGGCGAACACCGCGCTGGCTTTCGTGAGCCTTGAAACTGATGGGAACCGCACGTTCTCGTTTTACAGAAACCCCTCGGCGGATATGCTTTTTTCAGCCGAGCAGGTGAAAGCGGAGTGGTTCGCCGACGCATACGCGCTGCACTTTTGCAGCGTTTCGCTGGGCGATTTCCCGATGAAGGAAGCGCACAGAAAAGCGATAGCCTGCGCGCGTGAAAGCGGCGCTATTATAAGCTTTGACCCCAATCTGCGCTTTCCGCTTTGGAAAGACAAGCAAGCGCTGCGCAGCACGGTGAACGAATTTATACCGATGGCGGACATCGTGAAAATTTCGGACGAAGAGCTGGAATTTATCACGGGTGAGGGCGAGATAAGCGCCGCCCTGCCGAAGCTTTTCACGGGCAATGTAAAGCTTGTGATATACACCTGCGGCGCGGAGGGGGCATATGCTTTCACCAAAAACGCTCAGGCGCACTCGGCGAGCGAGCGCGTAAAAGCTATCGACACAACGGGCGCGGGCGACGGCTTTATAGGCTCGTTCCTCTACGCGCTGAAAACGCTGGGCGTCACGGCGGATAGCATTTCAGACCTCAGCGGCGAACAGCTGGAGCACTGCATAGCTTTCTCAAACAAATTCTGCGGAGAGAGCGTACAGCACGAGGGGGCTATCGACTCATACAGAAAGATAGCTTTTGAATGAACCGCGAAAAATGCGAAAAAAATTTTCAAAAAGTACTTGACATAGAGCTTACTCCAAGTTGTATAATTAGTGTAGGCGAAAGATACGCCAAAACGTTAGACGATAAAAAGGAGCAGATACTATGATCTTAAATGAAACTCACACACTTTCAAACGGCATCGAGATCCCGAAGCTGGGTCTGGGCACATGGTTTATTGACGATGACAAGGCTGCGGAAGCTGTACGCGCGGCTGTAAAGCTGGGCTACCGCCTTATCGACACAGCGCAGGCGTACGGCAACGAGCGCGGAGTAGGCGAGGGCGTTCGCACCTGCGGCGTGCCCCGCAGCGAGCTTTTTGTAGCGAGCAAAGTAGCGGCAGAGCTGAAAACTTACGAGAGCGCGGCGAAGTCGATCGACGAAACGCTTGAAAAAATGGGTCTTGACTACCTCGACCAAATGATAATACATTCTCCGCAGCCGTGGAACGAATTTCGCCTAGAAAAGCGGTATTTTGAGGAAAACAAGGAAGTATGGCGCGCGCTGGAGGACGCTCAGGCGGCGGGCAAGGTTCGCGTTATCGGCGTTTCAAACTTCCTGCGCGACGATCTGGAGAATCTGATGGACGGCTGCCGCGTAAAGCCCGCTGTAAACCAAATACTTCTGCACATCAGCAACACCGACGCAGAGCTTGTGGAGTATTGCAGGCAGCAGGAGATACAGGTAGAGGCGTACTCGCCCATCGCGCACGGCGAAGCGCTGAAAAACCCCGCCATCGCGAAAATGGCTGAGAAATACGGCGTATCAGCGGCGCAGCTCTGCATACGCTACGTTATCCAGCTCGGCACAGTAGCCCTGCCAAAAACGGCGAACCCCGAGCACATGAAGAGCAACGCGGCGGTAGATTTCATGATCTCAGACGAGGACATGGAGCTGCTTGTAAACATGGAGCAGATAAGCGACTACGGCGATTTCAGCGTATTCCCCGTATTCAGCGGAAAGCCGCTGGCGTGAGAGCTGCGAGAATGTAGGGCAAGATTTGAATAGATAAAATTATCACCGATACAGGCATTAGGTTGCTGTATCGGTGATTTTTTTATGGGGATCTTCTAGAATATCTTTTTAAAAACTGCTATTTTCGCACCTTAGTAAATGCCGTGCTCTCTGTCCCAGTCATTTACAGCTTTATCCCAGCCAATGCCGCCGTCGCCATCGTTATCCCAGTCAACGTCATCGTCATTGTAGCCATTTCCTGCCGCGTCGTGATAATCATAATCATCTTCTTCGCTATACTCCGAACTAGTACTTACATCGCAGGAAGCTAAAACGCACCCGATAGAAGCCGCCATTGCAACAGCAATAACC
>DBEZOM010000101.1:0-5359 GCA_048252855.1 Ruminococcus sp. | reverse complement strand
GCATTTTGTAATGCGTAGGTTACGGAGGCGTTGGTTTGAGTTCAGAGCAGCAGAAAACACAGTTCGGCGGGTACAGCGATGAAGAGCTTGCCGCGCTCGCGAAGCAGAGCACTGAGGCGGCGGGCGAGCTGACAAAGAGGTTTTTTGCGCCGATACGTGCGGCCGCGGTCGCGATAGACCCGCAGATCTCTGACGACCTGCTGCAAGAGGGTCTGCTGGCTATGCTTTCAGCCGTCGGCAGTTTTGACGAAAAGCGCGGCAGTTTGAGGGCGTATGTTATGACCTGCGCGCGAAACCGTATGCTTTCAGCCGTGCGCCGAAACAGACCGCAGGGCGGCGATTACGACGGCTCTGAGGAGCTTGAGGACAAGACCGAGCCTGCCGCGGACGATGGCGCTATGGAGCTTTTCCGCGAGCTGTACGAGGCTATGGAGCGGCAGCTTACCGAGCGTGAGAGGGGCGTGCTGACCGCGTATATGACGGGCATGAGCTACGCCGAGATAGCGCAGTCGCTCGGGATAACGGAAAAAGCCGTCGATAACGCTATGCAGAGGGCGCGCCGCAAGCTCAGAAAAGAATTTGGCAGGCAGCCGTAAATGTCACGAAATATGCGCTTTTGCTTAGTAAGCGCGGCGACAGCCGAAGAGCCGGTGCAAATCCGGCGTGGCGCAAAGCTATTTATTTACGTTGGGCTAGGGGTACGCCCTAATTGCCGGAAAGGTTAGGTTTATCATGTACGAAGACAAGACATTAGTATGCAAGGACTGCGGAAACGAGTTCGTATTCACAGCAGGCGAGCAGGAATTTTACGCTGAAAAAGGTTTTGTGAACGAGCCGCAGAGATGCAAGGCTTGCCGCGACGCTCGTAAGCAGGGCGGAGCAAGGGGAGAAAAGCAGATGTTTACCGCTGTATGCGCTTCCTGCGGCGGCGAAGCTAAAGTTCCTTTCAAGCCCAGAGAGGACAGACCTGTATATTGCAGCGAGTGCTTTGCAAAAATGAGAGAAAATTGATCCGACTAAAACACGCTTTGTGCCGCTTGGTATAAACTATATTTTATTTGAGATGAATTTGCTAAAAAAAGACAGACCTTTTTGCGGGTCTGTCTTTTTGTTTATGCGGTGATTCGGTTTTACTTTTTCGCGTTCGCGAGCATAAGCTTTATGCGGTTCTCCTGGTTTACCTTCGTAGCGCCGGGGTCGTAGTCGATGGCGACTATGTTGGCGTTGGGGTAAGCTTCCTTTATAACGCGGCTCATGCCCTTTGCCACAATGTGGTTCGGCAGGCAGCCGAAGGGCTGGGTGCAGATGATGTTTTCCGTGCCCGTTTCGGCGAGCGCGGCCATCTCGGCGGTTATCAGCCAGCCTTCGCCCATCTTTACGCCCTGATTCATGTACTTGTCGGCGCAGGCGCGCAGGTGCTCGAAATCGTGCGGCGGGAAAAATTCGCCGTGCTCTTCGATGATCTTGATCTGCTCGCGCTGGAATTTGTAAAGCACATCGTAGCCGATCTTGTATGCGGCGGTGCGGGGCGTCTGCTTATCGTAAAGGCGCGCGTCGTTTATGAGGTCGGAAGCGCAGTACAGCACAAAATCCAGCAGACCCGGCACGTTCGGCTCGCAGCCCTCAGACATAAGGAAGTTGTTGAGGTCGTTGTTCGCGAGCGGCGAATATTTAACGTATATCTCGCCGACAATGCCCACGCGCGGCTTCTTCTCTTTAGTGCGCGGCAGTGCGGCGAAGTCTTTCAGCATAGCGCGGTAGATGGACTTTGTGTTCATAAACTGCGTTTTCGTGCCCATAAGCTTGCCTATGCGGTGCTGCCAGCGCGCAAGAAGCTGGTCGGTGCTGTTTTTGTTGATCTCGTAAGGCTTGCACTGGTTGTACAGCAGCATAAGCATATCGCCGTAAAGCACGCAGTAGATCAGCCTTGTGATTATCGGTATGGTCATGGGGAACGCGGGGTTCGGCTCCAGTCCGCTGAAATTCAGCGAGAGCACGGGCACCTGCGGGAACTGCGTTGATATAGCCTTGCGGATAAGGTAGATGTAGTTTGAAGCACGGCAGCCGCCGCCCGTTTGCGAGATGAGCAGGGCGACCTTGTTTACGTCGTACTTGCCGCTTTTCAGCGCGTCCATGTACTGACCGATGACGAGCAGCGCGGGGTAGCAGGTGTCGTTGTGGGTGTTTTTCAGACCCTCGTCTACTACGTTGCGGCTGGTGTTGGTCAGCAGCTCCATTTTGTAGCCGAAGTGCTCGTATGCTTTGATTATCAGGTTAAAGTGTATCGGCAGCATATCGGGTATGAGTATCGTGTAATCTTTCTTCATATCCTCGGTAAAGGTAGTGCGCTTTACGCGGTCGGAATACTGCTTCTGCTGTTTTGGCTGTTTGCTCATTATGCGTACACTTCCTTTCCGTTTTTCGCAGCGTCTTTTTCTTCAAGCGCCGCTGCGAGCGAGCGCAGGCGTATCTTAGCCGCGCCCAGATTTGTTATCTCGTCGATCTTTAGCTGAGTGTAAAGCTTTCCGTGCTCCTCGAGTATAGCGCGAACTTCGTCGGTGGTAACGGCGTCGATGCCGCAGCCGAAGGATACCAGCTGTACCAGCTGCATATCGTCGTTTTCGCAAACGTACTCCGCCGCGCGGTAAAGTCTGGCGTGGTATGTCCACTGGTTGAGCACGTCGAGGGGCGGGCAGTCTACCAGATTTGCAACGCTGTCCTCGGTGACTACTGCAAAGCCCAGCGAGGCTATCAGCTTGTGTATGCCGTGGTTTATCTCGCGGTCGATGTGGTAAGGTCTGCCCGCGAGCACGATTATCTTCTGACCCTTGCTGCGCGCGTCGGCGATTATCTCCAGGGCTTTCTGCTCGTTGGCGCGCTTGTAGCGAAGCTGCTCAGAGTAAGCCTTGTTCAGAACGCCGAGCACCTGCTTTTCTTTTATGCCGTATGAGCGCAGCGCCGCGGCTACGTTCTTAGCTGTATTTTTCTTGAAGTTTATATCGAGGTAGGGGGTTATGAAATTGCTGCTGTTTAGGTCGGGGATATTCGCTTTCAGCAGCTCGGGGTAGTAGGCTACTACGGGGCAGTTGTAGTGGTTATCCGCCTGACCCTCGTCGATATTGTAGCTCATGCAGGGGTAGAAGATGAAGTCTACGCCCTTATCGAGCAGGTTGAGTATATGTCCGTGCGCAAGCTTAGCGGGGTAGCATACGGTGTCAGATGGTATGGTCTGCTGACCGCGGTAGTATGTATCGCGCGAGGATTCGTCTGAGAGAACTACCTCAAAGCCCAGCTCGGTGAGCATGGTGTGGAAGAATGGCAGCATATCGTAATAGCTCAGCGTCATAGGTATGCCTACCCGCGCGATGGGCTTGCCGTGCGGCTTTTTCTCGCCGTAGGCTTCGAGCTGTTCGAGCTTGTACTCGTACATATTCTCCGTCTTGTTAGCAAGCTTTATGCCCGCGCCCCTTTCGCAGCGGTTGCCCGAAACGAAGCGGTGGCCGTCGCTGAAACGGATTATCGTAAGGTTGCAGTGTGCCGTACAGCCGCCGCACTGCGCCGACATGGCGTTGTAAGCAAAATCGCGAAGCTGGTCGAGGGTGAGTATAGAAGATGTGCGCTGCTGCTCGGCTTTGGTCTTTTCCATAGCGAAAAGCGCGCAGCCGAAAGCGCCCATGAGTCCTGCTATCGCGGGGCGGATAACGTTTCTGCCAAGCTCCATCTCAAACGAGCGCAATACGGCGTCGTTTAAGAATGTACCGCCCTGTACTACTATGTTCTTGCCCAGCTCGTCGATAGATTTCGCGCGGATAACTTTGTATACCGCGTTTTTGATTATCGAGGAGGAAAGTCCCGCCGAGATGTCCTCTACCGAAGCGCCGTCCTTCTGCGCCTGCTTTACGGAAGAGTTCATGAATACCGTGCAGCGCGAGCCCAGCTCTACGGGGGCTTTCGCGAAAAGTCCGAGGTTCGCGAAGTCGGCTATCTCGTAGCCCATAGCCTGCGCGAATGTCTGTATAAATGAGCCGCAGCCCGAGGAGCAGGCCTCGTTCAGCATGATGCTGTCTATCGCGTTGTTCTTTATCTTGAAGCATTTTATGTCCTGTCCGCCGATGTCGATGATGAAGTCAACGTCGGGGCAGAAGAAAGCCGCCGCCTTGTAGTGCGCTACGGTTTCTACTATGCCGAAGTCTACGCCCAAGCCCGCCTTTATGAGGTCTTCGCCGTAGCCCGTTACCGCCGAAGCTTTTATGTTCAGTCCGGGGTTCGCTATGCGGTAGATGTCCTCCAGCTTCGAGGCTATGATGTCTAGCGGCTGACCCTTGCTGGAGCAGTAGTGCTGATAAAGCAGCCTGCCGTCCGGCGTGATGAGGACGAGCTTCGTGGTGGTAGAGCCTGCGTCGATGCCGAGGTATGCGTCGCCCGAGTAGGTCTTTATATCGGCGTACTTTAGGTCTGACTGCTTGTGGCGCGCCACAAATTCCTCGTACTCGGCGCGGTCTTTAAAGAGGGGAGTGCTCGTAACTATATTGTCCGCGGTCTTTGCGTTTATTATCTTATCGAGCGTTTCGTCGATGGTCATGGCTTCGGAAATGTCGTGTGCCTGAAGCGCGCAGCCGTAAGCCATGAAGCAGGGGGCGAGGTCGGGGAACACCGCGTGCTCGGCGTCGAGGTGCAGCGTTTCGGTAAACGCCTTTCTCAGACCCTTTAAGAACGAGAGTGGCCCGCCGAGGAAGAGCACGTTGCCCGCTATCTTTCTGCCCTGCGCCAGTCCCGAAACGGTCTGGTCTACTACCGCCTGGAATATTGAAGCGGCTATATCCTCTTTCTTAGCGCCCTGATTGAGCAGCGGCTGAATATCGCTCTTCGCGAAAACGCCGCAGCGCGAAGCTATCGGGTAAAGGCGTGTGCTTTTCAGCGAGAGCCTATCCAGCTCGTCGGCGGTAACGCCTAAAAGCTGCGCCATCTGGTCGATGAAAGCGCCCGTACCGCCCGCGCAAGAGCCGTTCATGCGCTGCTCTACGCCGCCGGTGAGGAAGATTATCTTAGCGTCCTCGCCGCCCAGCTCTACCACTACGTCAGTAAGCGGGTAGCTCTTGTTTACGGCGACGAATGCGGAGTATACCTCCTGCACGAACTCTATTCCGCTCGCCTGCGCTATGCCCAGACCTGCCGAGCCCGTGATGGCCGTGCGGAAGCGCTCGCCCTTGTACTTTTCGTTTATTATACGCAGCTGCTCGGCAACTGTTTCGCGCACTTTAGAGAAGTGGCGCTCGTATTTTGAATATATTATCTCGCCCTCTTTTAGTATCACGGTCTTTACCGTAGTAGAGCCTACGTCGATACCGAGGTCATATAT
>DBEZOM010000100.1:0-6685 GCA_048252855.1 Ruminococcus sp. | reverse complement strand
AGTC
Source organism: Ruminococcus sp. (assembly GCA_048252855.1). GTDB lineage: Bacteria > Bacillota > Clostridia > Oscillospirales > Ruminococcaceae > YE71. The sequence continues at coordinate 6,681 of DBEZOM010000100.1, read as the reverse complement.
TGAATCTACACCGACTTCGGACGATTTCAGCGATGATTTTGACAGCGAGATCACCGACGAAATGCTTATGACGGGCGATTTTGACGAGAAAGATCTTGCGCCCGCCGAACCGCAGGACACTTCTTATGAGGACAAGCCTGCCGAAAGCGAACCCGAGCGCAAGTTTGAAGCGACAAAGCCCGAAAAGGCGGGCGACGGCGAATGTAAAAAATCGGAGAAGAAACCCGCTAAAGACAAGCCTGAAAAGCAGAAAAAGGAAAAGCAGCCGTCAAAATTGGCTAAGCTGAAAGCGCAGTATTTAAAGTACAAGCCGTACATCCCGCTCGCGTGGAAAACGGTGCGCCGACTGCTGAAAACTATTCGCATCCGAATCGACAGCGCCGAAGTCCGTGTCGGCAGGGAAGACGCTCACGAAGCCGCGATATACTACGGCGCGGTACAGGGCGCTATCGCGGGTCTGCTGACCCCGCTTGCCGAATTTTTCACCCTCAGCGTAAAAAACTGCAACGTCGAATGTGCGTTTACTGAAAATACCATCAGCGGAAAATGCGATTTTTCTGTCCGCGTGCGACCATCGGCGCTTATTGCAATCGTTGTTTGCGCAGGCATAAATTTCCTTAAAATTAGGCATAATGAGAAAAAAGTTCCCGAACAAAAGTAGTTTGAAAGGACGTTATAAATATGAACGAAAGTACAAAATTAGAAGCTTTGGTTAAATCTGCTATGGAGAAAGTCCGCGAACTTTCTGAGGCTGAGACCATAATCGGCAAGCAGATCGTTACCGCCGACGGCACAACGATTATCCCTGTTTCAAAGGTATCGTTCGGTCTGGCTTCGGGCGGCACTGACATTGGCAGCGATAAAAAAGGCTTCGGCGGCGGCTCGGGCGCGGGCGTAACCATCTCGCCGATGGCTTTCATCGTCGTTCGCAACGGCGAAACCAAGCTGCTCCAGATGACAACTACCACTCCTTACCAGAATGCGGTCGTAAACACCGTGCCCGAAGTTGTAGATAAGATCATCGACTTCATCGACAAAAAGACCGAGCCGAAGCAGGACGAGGAATAATTTCCAAGCCGAAAACGCGTATTTTTTTCGCGCCGCCGCACACCCTAATCGCAGAAAACGAAAGGGAAGTGCAGGGCAATGAAAATATTACGCAGAATAATTTTTTTTGTGATGAGCTGTATGCTGGCGGTCATGTCGGCTCAGCAGATCACGGCTGGGGCGGTCGGCGACTGCTCGGCAAAGGCGGCGGTGGTCTACGACCCCGTCAGCGGCGAATTTCTCTACGAAAAAAACGCCGATACCCGCCTGCCGATGGCGAGTACGACTAAAATAATGTCGGCGCTGATAGCGCTGGAAAGCGGAAATTTGGACGAGCGGTTCACCGTTGACCCCGAGGCGATAAAGACCGAGGGCTCTTCGATGGGTCTGCGCGAGGGCGATAAAGTCACTATGCGCGGGCTGGTCTGCGGTATGCTGCTGCCAAGCGGTAACGACGCCGCAAACGCCGCCGCCGTGCGCTGTATGGGCAGTATCGAAAAGTTCGTGGACGAGATGAACCGCCGCGCCGAGCAAATGGGCTTGCGCGATACGCATTTCGTCACCCCCTCGGGTCTGGACGACGATACCGATGAGCATTTTTCTACTGCGCGCGATATGGCGAAACTTGCCGCTGCGGCGCTTGAAAATGAGGATTTCGCGGCTATCTGCTCGCAGAAATACATCAAGCTCGAGTTCGGCAACCCGCCCGAACCGCGCTGGCTCACCAACTCAAACAAGCTTCTCGGAAGCTGCGAGGGCGTTATCGGCGTGAAAACAGGCTTTACCGATAAGGCGCGGCGGTGTCTTGTTTCCGCCTGCGAACGCGACGGCGCACGTCTTATCTGCGTTACTCTCAACGATCCCGACGATTGGCGCGACCATTCCGCGCTGTACGATTCCGCTTTTGCGCAGATGCAGACCTGCGTGCTCAAAGGCTCGGGCAAGCTTTTCACCGTTAAAGCGGCGGGTGGTACGGCTGATGAATTTTCCGCGGCGTGCCGTCAGGTAAGCATGGCTCTGCCCGCGACCGCGGCGGATAAAGTCAGGTGCGAATACCGCGTGAAAAAGTTCGCCTTTGCGCCCGTGAAATGCGGCGAAAAGGTCGGCGAAGCGGTCTTTTATATCGGCGACCGTGAGATCGCGCGCGAGTCGATAACTGCGGGCGAGGACGTTGCACAAGCGCCGAGCGATAAGGAAGATAACGGCTGGCACGGCTTCTTTTGCGAGCTGGAAAAGCTGCTTGATTAAACTGACAAGGCGGCGGGCTTTGCCCGTTACATATTCTCGCCTTGCGAAAGGATAAGTGTGTAAATTGGAAAAAATAAGATTGCAAAAAATAATCGCAGACAGCGGCATTTGCTCGCGCAGAAAGGCTGAGGAGCTTATCGCGCAGGGCAGAGTGAAGATAAACGGCCGCCCCTGCAAAGTCGGCGATAAGGCTGACCCCATCAAGGACATCGTGAGCATAGACGGCGAGCGCGTTGTTTTCGAGCGCAAAAAGGCTTACCGCTACATAATGCTCAACAAGCCCCGCGGCTACGTCACCACCATGAGTGACGAGCTCGACCGCAAGTGCGTTACCGAACTGCTAGACGGTGTTGACGCGCGCGTTTACCCTATCGGCAGACTGGATAAAAACTCCGAGGGTCTGCTTCTCTTCACAAACGACGGCAATTTCGCCAACGAGATAATGCACCCCTCGAAGCACGTCACAAAGACTTACCGCGTCACCGTTCGCCCCGATGTGGACGACGAAGTGCTCGTAAAACTCTCTGAGGGCGTAGTTATCGACGGCAGAAAGACCCTGCCCTGCACCGTGCTCGTGCTCGATAAACAGCCCGGCAGAACAGTGCTGCAAATGACCATCTCCGAGGGCAGGAACCGCCAGATACGCAAGATGTGCGAAGCGGTAGGGCTGGAAGTAGCCCGCCTGAAACGCACAGCCGTAGGCCCGATAAAGCTCGGTATGCTCAAGCCCGGCACATGGCGCGACCTCAAGCCCGAAGAGCTGCGCGCGCTGAGAAACGTAATCTCCAAAAAGTAAGCTAAGTCGGCTGAAATGTAGATGAAATGTTAAAAATCATAAATGTAAACGTAAAAGATATTTGTAATCTTCGTTTTCCACTTGATAAAATCGGTGGAATATATTATAATAAATATATGTAGCTGCGCGCCTTTTCCCGAGGTGTGCGGCAGGGCAGTCCGCGCGCCGCGCGGCTTTGCGGAGCTGCCTTATTTTTTCTTGATAGGAGGAAATGGTATGGCTGAAACTATGTCCAATCTTGCAGAGCTCAAGGCTGCCGCAAACGCTGCCAGCGCTGCAAAAACAAGGCTGACATATCTTTTTGACGAAGGGAAGTTTACCGAGCTTGACGCATACGCTGCTTCGGGCAAAGGACTTTGCGGCGCAGTGACCGCATTCGGATATGTTGAAGGTAATCCATGCTACGCATTTTCGCAGGACGTTTCCGTAAATAAGGGCGCTCTCAACAAAATGCAGGCTGATAAGATCGCAAAGGTGTATGACCTTGCGGCAAAAACGGGCGTTCCCGTGGTAGGTATCTATGATTCCTGCGGCGCAGATCTTAACGATGGCTGCGAGGCTCTCGCGGCTTATGGCGAGCTGCTCATGTGGATGTCTAATCTTTCGGGAGTAGTTCCCCAGATTGCGGTAGTCGCAGGAGTTTGTTCCGGTACTTCGGCAATGCTCGCCGAGTCCGCTGACTTTACTATAATCGCTAAGGACGCAGAGCTTTACTGCGCGCCTAACGCAGGCGTAAAGTCCTCTTCCGAAAACGCCGTTAAAAACGGCACGGCTGCTATTCTTGCAGATACAGATAAGGACGCGGTAGAGGCTGCTAAGGAGCTTCTTGTAAGACTTCCGCAGAACAATATCTCGCCCGTACCTATGTATGAATTTGATATGCCCACCGCAGCGGCAGGCAAAGACGCCGCTTCGCAGGCTGAGGCTGTTTTCGACGGCGGCAGCGTCAAGGAGCTTTACGCTGATTTCGGCAAGGCTTCCTACACCGCTCTCGCTACTCTCGGCGGCGCTACCGTAGGCGCAGTTGCCGTTAATAAGACCGCAGATAAGCTCAACGCCGACGACTGCACCAAGATCGCGCGCTTCGTAAGATTCTGCGATTCGTTCGCCGTTCCCGTTATCACTCTCGTTGATACCGAAGGCTTCGCGGGCGATACCGATACCGAAGCTGCGGGCGCAGTTAAGTCTATGACTAAGCTGGTTCACGCTTACGCTGAGGCTACTACTATAAAGATCTCTGTTGTTACAGGCAAGGCTTACGGCCCCGCATTCATCGCGCTGGCGGGTAAGGGTGCTAACGCCGACCTCAGCTACGCTTGCGAGGACGCCGTTATCACAGCGCTTTCTCCTCTCACCGCTGCCGAGTTCTTCTATCACGATGAGCTCAAGGGCGCTGAGGACGTAAAGGCTAAGAGAGCCGAGCTTGCCGCTAAGTACTGCACCGAAGAGGGCAGCGCCGTAAAGGCTGCCGCAAAGGGCTGCATCGACGGAGTTATTCCCGCAAACGCTCTCAGAAATGTTCTTATCGACTCGATAGAAGTGCTCGCGGGCAAGAGAATTTCTCGTCTGCCTAAGAAGCACAGCAATATCCAGCTCTGATCTGCGCTGGCATAAATTAAAGAATGGTGGTAATTTAAAATGAAAAGATATAATATCACAGTAAACGGCAAGGCATACGACGTAGCAGTTGAAGAGCTCGACGGCGGCGCAGCACCTGCACCCGCTGCAGCAGCACCCGCTCCCGCAGCAGCACCTGCACCCGCGCCTGCGGCTGCTCCCGTTGCAGACGGCACTAAAGTAAACGCTCCTATGCCCGGCACTATCCTTGAAGTAAAGGTCGCAGTTGGCGATACCGTTGAAGCAGGACAGGCTCTCGCAGTTCTCGAGGCTATGAAGATGGAAAACGATATTTCTTCCCCCTGCGCAGGCAAGGTACTCAGCGTAAACACCACTAAGGGCGCAGCCGTAGAAACAGGCACCCTTATCTGCGTTATCGGCTGATAAAACTCTGCTGAAACACTATTTTGCTTGAAAGGATTGATATAAATGGGAAAGCTTAAAATCACAGAAACCGTCCTGCGTGACGCTCATCAGTCGCTTATAGCTACCAGAATGTCGCTCGACGAAATGCTCCCTATAATGTCTGAAATGGACAAGATCGGCTACTACTCGGCAGAAGTTTGGGGCGGCGCTACTTTCGACGCTTGTATCCGCTTCCTTAACGAAGACCCCTGGGAGCGCCTGAGAGTTATCAGACGCGAAATGCCGAATACTAAGCTCCAGATGCTCTTCCGCGGTCAGAATATGCTCGGCTACCGCCACTATGCTGACGACTGCGTTGAGTATTTCGTACAGAAATCCATCGCGAACGGTATCGACATTATCCGTATCTTCGACGCGCTGAACGATATTCGCAACCTCGAAACTGCCGTTAAGGCAGCTAAGAAAGAGGGCGGCCACGCTCAGATCGCTATGTCGTACACCACGGGCGATGTTTTCACTCACGAATATTATGTAAATTATGCTAAGCAGATCGAGTCGCTCGGCGCTGACTCCATCTGTATAAAGGATATGGCTGCGCTGCTCACTCCTTACGAGGCGGGCGCTCTCGTTTCCGAGCTGAAAAAGGCAGTCAAGATCCCGATACAGCTTCACACTCACTACACTACCGGTCTGGCTTCCATGTGCATCATGAAGGCTGCCGAGGCTGGCGTTGACGTGGTAGATACCGCAATGTCGCCCCTCGCACTGGGTACTTCTCACGCTCCTACCGAGTCGGTAGTTGCCGCTTTCCAGGGCACCGAGTACGATACTGGTCTTGACCTCGTAAAACTCGGCGAGATCAGAGAGTATTTCATGAAGCTGCGTAAAAAGTACATTGATAACGGTCTGCTCGACCCCAAGATGCTCGCTACCGACGCGAACGCACTGATCTATCAGGTTCCCGGCGGAATGCTTTCCAACCTGCTCTCGCAGCTCAAGCAGGCAGGCAAGGAAGACCAGCTCAACGAGGTTCTGGCAGAAGTTCCGCGCGTTCGTGCAGACGCAGGTTCGCCCCCGCTGGTTACACCTTCTTCGCAGATCGTCGGCACTCAGGCTGTTTTCAACGTCATCACAGGCGAAAGATACAAGACTGTTACCAAGGAATTTAAGGGCATCGTAAAGGGCGAATACGGCAAGACCCCCGAGCCTATCGACCCCGAATTCCAGAAGATGATACTCAAGGGCGAAGAGCCTATAACCTGCCGTCCCGCCGACCTCCTCGAGCCCGAGCTTGATAAGCTCAAGCAGGAGTGCGCAGAGTGGACTGAGCAGGAAGAGGACGTGCTCACTTACGCAATGTTCCCGAAGGTTGCTCCTAAGTTCTTCGAGCAGCGCCGCAACAAAAAGTACGGCGTAGACGGCGCTCATGCTGACGCAGAGAACAAGGTTCACCCCGTATAACAGCATATTAAGCTGCGGATCGCTCTAAACGGCGGTCCGCTTTTTTATACTCCTTGTAAATTAAACGAAAAATTTTATATTTCACTTGAAAAAAATATGAAAAAGTGATATAATAGAATGTAGAGCGTAGGTGCAGATCCATGCGC
>DBEZOM010000099.1:0-28200 GCA_048252855.1 Ruminococcus sp. | reverse complement strand
AAGCCGAAACATATGCCCGACGTACCCGCCCGCGCTATCGGCTATATTTACCGTCCACGACTGCGAGCAGACCGCGCCGAGTTCGATGTCGTCGCTTAAAGAGGTCGATTCGCGGTCTGAATTTGCCGTGAATATCGCTTCGGCGGTCAGGGTGCGGGCGGCGGTGAGGTCTTCGAGCATTATCCCGTAAAGCGGCGAGCTGCTCAGTATCGCCGCCTGCAATTCTGCGCTTACTTGGTACATTTTTCACCTCCTACTGCTCCACAAGGCTGACCGTGCACTTTTTGTAGTAAATCCCGCTGTCGGTGCGCACTATGCCGCTTGGCACGAACTCGCCGGCATATGCCGTTATCGCGATGTACCCGCAGCGGTGGTAAAACTCGACCTCGAAAAAGCTTCCGCCACCCTCTATAAGCTGCTCCAGCTCCGCTTCCTCCGCCTCGGGTATGTTCGTCCAGCTCAGCGGCAGCTTCCACTTGCGGTGCTTTATCGCGCCGACCGAGCAGCCCGAAGCCGTGCGCCCCGAACCTGCCGTCCATTCGGGATAGTGCACCGGCGACCAGCTATCGGGGTCGGGGTCTCTCACCCACACGCCGCGTATTTTCAGCAGTTTTCCGTTCATTCAAATGCCCCCTTGCCGTTTCTGCGTCGGTACGCGGCGTTCATAGCGACTATGCAGTCGAAAAGCGTTTTCTTATCTACCTGCCCCGTTACCGTAAGCTCCATGCCGCGCAGAAGCTCCAGTATCTCGCGCAGCAGCTCTACCGCTTCCGCCATTTTGCCGCCGTCTATCAGCCCTTGCAGCTTGCTCAGCGGCGATATTACCTCGGGGTCGGCTTTAGCGTTGCGGTTATCGCCGACCATCGCGAGCGTGGGCGCAGTAGCAAGACCGCCCTGCGCAAGCTTCGGTATCTCGGGTATGTCAAAGCCTATCTTATCAAAACCCACGATGTCCGCTACGGCGGAGGGCAGGTCGATACTTATGGAATTTATGCCCGAGATCACCTTGTTCGCAAGGTCTATCAGCCAGTTCAGCGGCTCTTTGAGCGCATCTTTCAGGCTGCCGAATATCTCTACTATCTTATCCTTTATCGCCCCGAAATGCTCTTTTACCGAGCTTAGCGAGAACGCCGATTTTACCATCGTGAGCGCGTCTGCGAATTTGCTCTTGAACCAGCTCGGCACGCTCACGAAAACTTCCTTTATCTTTTTGAGCAGCGTTTTGAATTTGCTGATAACGCCGCTTATCTTCGAGGTAATGCCGCGCAGCAGACCCGCCATTATCAAGCCGCCCTGCTCGTCCATCACCTTAGAGGGCGAGTGTATGCCGAAACATTTCTTGAAGCCGCGCATAAAAGGCTCGAAGATGTGCTCCTTTATCCAGCCGCCGATGTCCTTGAAAGTTTCGATGATACCGTTGAGAAAGCCGTCCTTGAAGTTGTCGGCAATGCCGCCGCCCAGCTCTTTTATCACGGTGACTACCAGTGTGACGGCTGCGCTCAGCGCCGAGCCGAGCAGCTCAAAAGCCTTGCTCGCTATACCGCCCCAGTCGATGTTCTTCAGGAAGTCGGCTATCGAAGTGCCTACCTTCGACCAATCTACCGTCTGCAAGAAGCTTATAGCCGTTTGCAGTACGCCCTTTATCGACTCGCCCAGCGTTTGCCCCGCTTTGGCGAAGTCGGTGTTTGCGAACCACGCGTTCACGCCGTCGCCCAGACCGCTTCCCAGCCCCGCAAAGTCAAACGTTGTGACGAATGCGTAAGCAGTAGTGATAATGGCGTTGAGCTTATCTGAAAGCGTTTTGCCGATGAGCGTGAAGTCGGTAGTCTGCACCGCGCCGTTGAGCAGGTCTGCCGCAGCCGTGCCGAAAGCGGCAAAGTCAAAGGTGGTGAGGAAAATATCCAGCGCACCGAAAGCGGTGTTCACGCCCTCGCCCACGCTGTTTCCGAGCTTCTTCCAGTCCACACCGCTGACAAGACCGTTCAGCAGCTTAGCGGTATTTTTCACTGCTTTATTAAGCTTTTTGCGTATCTTCGTCCACGGTATCTTTTCTACCATGGAGTTTACCGCCGCGCCAAGCTGCTTGCCTGCGCCCTGCCAGTCGCCCGCTTTTATCGCGGCTTTCATCTTCTCCGCCCAGTCGGGCAGTTCAGCGCCCTCGCCGTTTATCGCGCTCCAGTCGATACCGCTTTCGCCGCTCTCATCGCTTTCAGACTGCGTGTCCTGCGCGACGTTCATTTCATCGAAGCTTGCGAGGTAAGCCGAATTTTTCTTAGCCTCCTTGCCTACCTCTTTGACCTTTTTCGCCTCTTCCATCGACTTCTTGTATGTGCTGCCGAATATCTCGGCCGTAAAGGTCGCCAGCGCCTTTGAAGCCGCCGCAAGCCCCGCCATCATCGAATTTATCGCGGGCATTACCGCCTGCATTATCGGCTGAAAAGCTATCGAAAGGTTCGCTTTTATCTCGTTGAGCGACTTCGAGAACTGCTCGTTGCCCATGCAGGCTTCCTGCATAGCCGACTTCATACCGCGGAATGCCGCATACAGCCCCGCCATGAGCAGTGCTGATTTAGCGGCGCCGCGGATAGATTGGCCGAGCTTTTGGACGGGGGAGCTTACGTCGCTCGCCGCCCTTTTGAGCCCCGAAAATTTAGCCTTTATGCCGTCCAGAGCCTTGCCGCCCGCACTGCGCAGTTTGGAAAATCCGCCGCGTAAGGTATTTAGCGCGCCGCCAAAGACCTTTTTCACACCGCCCGCAGCCTTGCTGAAAGCGGCTTTCATTTTGCCTGCGGACTTCTCGCCGCTTTGTGCGCTTTCGGCAGCCGTTTCGCCCGCGCTTTCCTCAGCGCTTTCTATCTTGCTTTGAGTGCTCTCGGCAGAAGTTTGCAAAGAGATAAGCTGCTTTTCGGCGGCGTTTATCTGCTCTACCAGCTTTGCGGCTTCCTTGTCGGTCTGCGCACTGCCGAGCGCCGCGTTGAGCTCCTGCCACTTCGCCTGAACAAGGCTTATCTTCTCTTTGGTATTTTCAAGCTGCTGTTCAAGCCGCTCTACGGGGTCGGCAGGAACTTCGTAATTGCCGATGGCTTTCAGCAGCTCTTTCAGCTCTTGCGCCTGCTTTTTCGCAGCCTCTATGCCTTTTGCCGCCGATATATCCGCTTCTGTCTTTACCCCCATCTCAGTAGCCGTAGCGCTCTTGCCCGTCAGCTCTACTACCTTCTGCTGCGGCTTTGCCGAGGGCTGCGGTACTTTCACCTTTGCAGCTTCCCGCGCAAGCTCTTCTATGTCGTTCTTGACGCTATCCACAGCACCCGACATACCCTCTTCCATCTTCTTCGCGGCGGACTCTGCGGCTTTCTCCATGCCCTTCTGCACGCTCTCAGCCGCCTGCTCGGCTGCCTGTTCCATCGGCTTCGAGAGCATTTTAGATATGCTGTTTTTTAGTTCCTCGAGCTGCGCCGCCACCTTGTCCCTTATCTCCAGATCTAGGGTAAGCTTGCCTACGCTTGTGCCGTCTGCCATTTACACACCTCATCCAAACATATTTTCAAACATTCTCTCAAACATCGCCGCGTACTGCTCGGGCTTTACCTCGGCTTTTACCTTGTTCGCGCGGAACTCGCGCCAGCGGCGGCGCACGCCCTGTTCGTACTCGCCCATGTGCTCTATCGCTTCCCTGTCGGTCTCGGCGCGTATCTGCACTATGCGCCCCAGCGGCGTGTCCTCCATAAGCCCCGCAACGAGCCTGTACCAATCGGGATAATGCAGCTCTTCCTGCTCGCTGGGCAATATGTGGTACTGCTTCGCTATCGACTGCACTATCAGCTCGCGGTCAAATTCAAGGTCGTAGCAGGGGTCACTCTGCGGGCTGAAATCGCTGCTCCGCCTGTTCTTCCTCCTGCGGGTCTTCGCCCATAACGGCGCTCAGCACGGTGTTGAAAAGCTCCTGATACGCCGTCCACGAAAGCTCCAGCTTATCTATCTCGTTAAAGGCTTTCGGCGTGAGGGCGAGTTTCAGCACCTCGTCCATCTTATCTATATCGGCTTCGCTGCCGCCGTCCGCCTTGCCGCATATCGCGATTATCTTACGCACGGTCTTGGCGCGGTCGTCTACGGGGTAGACCTTTTCGCCTATGCGTATCTCCGGGCTGCCTACAAGAAGTTTCTTATCGAGCGTGTATAATTTTGCCATAATTTTTCCTCCGTTTCACGGCAAAGATAAAGCGCCCGCCGAGATACAGCGGAGCGCCTTTGCCTATGTGTTGTAATGCTGTAATGTTTACGCTGCGGCGGGCGTGAATGTCGGCTTGCCGTCGCTCATGAAGTCGAAAGCCAGCGGAGCTACGCCGGTAGAATCGCCGCCGCCCCATTCCGTTACGTTAACTACTCCCTTTATCACGAGCTTAGCGCCGCTCGGGAAAGTCCATATGAGGGTGGTGGTGGCTTCCTCGCCCGTTTTCATAGCCAGCCCCTCTATGTAGTCGTTGCCCGCGTCGCCGACGTTGCGCTTGCCCGAAATGCTTATCGTTATCGACTTGCCCGTCATGAGCCTGCGCGTCCAGCCCTCAGCTTCAAAAGGCTTCCATTCCTCTACGTTGCCGTCGATGGATACCGAAAAGCTCTCCATATCGGCAATGCCGACGAGGTTATCCGCGGTAGAGCCGTCGCCGCCCGCTTTGTCTATCTTGAACTGATTTTCATACACGGGGTATACCCCTGTTTTTCCTGCCATAGTTATTCATTCCTTTCGTAATATATAGTCGCTTCCACGGCGTATTCGCATATGCCGCGTTCGTCGCGCCCCAAGTTTATCGGCTCGGCGGGGTGTATGTACGCCACCGTAAAGTCGCCTGTACGCCGTCTGCGCACCGCCGCAAAGGCTTCGTACACCTCTTCCGCGCGGGCTTCGGCAGCCGAGGGCGCGTCGGTGTGGTGAACTATCACGGTCACCCGCTTTTCAAGCGTTTTCGTGTACTCCTCGCCGCCTATGCAGAGCCGCCGCGTACCGCCTTTCAGCTCAAAAACGCCCATGCAGCTCTCGGCGCTGCCGTCAAGACCGCCCGCGTACACCTGTTGTGTACCGAGCAGCTCCGCCAGCATATCCCGCACGTTCAGCAGGGTCATTCTCTTCATATCTTGCTCAGCCTTTCCTTGTACGCGCGCATGAAGTTATCGCGCACGAAGTCTTTTTTTGCGCCGCTGATATACGGCTCCAGCCAGTGGTCGCGCCGCCCGCCGCGAAATTTCAGCTTTTCTATCGGCTGTTTCACTTTCAGCACCGCGCCTTTGCGAAATCTGTACCCGACTATGCTGCCGCTTTTGTCGCGCACAAGCGCAGGCCCTTTGCCCGTTTCAGCGTCCACCATCTTGTTGCCGAAATACAGATAGCGAGAGTAGACCATATCGTGGTCTATGTAGACGTGAGTGCTCTCGGGCGTTTTCATCATGCCGACGTACATTCCCTGCTGCAATGCGCCCTGCCCCAGCGGGACGGTGTTCTGCGAATCCGTTATCACCTGCTGTAGGGCTTCTTTCGCGGCAAGTTCCGCAGCCTCTTCCAGCGCCTTTATCACGGCGGGGTAAAGCTCCAGCGTTACACTCATCATATCAGCTCCAATCTTGTGTAATTCACGCTGCCGTCGGGGTCGGTCGCTTTCTCGCTGCCGTATATCGTGTACTTTCTGCCGCCTATCTCGGCGTACCCCTCTATCAGCGGGCGGTCGGGGGCGATGTCGCCGTTAAAGAGCGCTTCGCCCGAAAGGGTTATCAGCTGCTTCTCGGCGCTGAGCTTCTGCCGCGACTTCTGCGTGTGGAAGCACTTGCCCTCAAATATCACCGTCTGCCGCCGCGAGCCGTCGGGGTTCAGCCCATCGGTCTGCGTGATACGGCAAGGGGTAACGCACACGCGCGGCGGCACAAGCTTAGGGAATTTCATTCACACCCCCCGCCTTTCGGCAGCAAAGCCCCGTCTGCAAGAGCAAGCCGTACACCTGCGCGGTGGTGGTCGCCCCGCCCACGACGACTATCTTAGACCTATCGAACGACATCGAAACGCCGCTTATGCTGTAAGCGCTCAGAGGACTTTCCAGCAGCTCGGAATTGTCATAGATGAATTTCACCTGCAATGCCGCCGAACGCTTTATACGCTCTCTCTGAAAGTCTGTAAGGCGCTCAAAGCCCATCGCCGTGATACGGTTGAAAGTAAGCGTATCTATATCGCTCTCAGCCCGCCGCTCAAGCGCCGCGAACTGCTCTTCGTCAACTTCGCTTTCGGGGCAAAGGACTGTGAACTCTGCGTATGTGAGGTACAAATGCGCTCACCCCTTACTCGCTGTATTCCGCAGTGTCGGTATCGACGTAAATGCTGTCTATCTTGCCGTCCTTGCCGTTCGGGAAAGTGAACACGTCGGAAAACGCGCGGTTCTGATAGAGGTAGCCGTCGCCCTCGGTGTGCGTGCCGGGAGCAAAGTTGTAAATGCTCGCGATCTTCGGCACTATCTTAGTAGTTTCAGGCGTTGCGATGAGCACGTTTATCTTGTGCGAACCCGCCGCCTTTTCGTAGTAAGTATCGAGTGCCGACTTGCTTGGCGTGCCGGACACCTTGGTGTAAGAGCCGCCCGACTCGGTGTAGTAATCCTTGCCGCTCACTATATCGGTATCAGCGGTCTTTACATAGCTTGCCGCGCAGGGCTCAAAGCCGCCGTCCTCTGGGTCGAAATCGAAGCGGTCGTAGAAGCGCTCATCGTCGATGACTTCCATTATAGGCACACCGTCGATGTCGGTAACGCGCGTTCTCAGCCCAAGTCCGCCCTCTGCAATCTCGGTCATGGAGATGGTGCGGGTGAACTTATCCGACTTCTCCAGCAGGTCCATAACAGCGCTCGTAACGTACATGATGAGCGAGCCGTTAGCTTTGTATCTGCGCAGCTTGCCCGCCGCGAGGAAGCCTTTCAGCTTATCGAAAACGTTCGACTTTGTGTACGAGTCTGCGGCGGTCTCAGAGTGGTAGCCCTCGAGCGCCTGCGCCCTTGCCGCCACGCGGGAGAAGAAGAGCGCGTCGGTCTCGGGAGCAGCCTGTGTGCGCTCGAAAGTTTCAGAGATATTCTTGATAGAGGCGGTAGCGTTTGTTTCGTCAACGTCCGCCTTGTCGATAAGAAACTGTACGTCGCGGTCGTGGGTAAGGGTAAAAGGCGTATCGGTCTGAACGTACTTGCCCGTGTTCCAGCCGCCGTTGCGGTTGTGCGACTTGTAACCCGAAGTAGACATCTGCGTGAAGTGGAAGGTCTTAGCGTCGAGCCAGCGCACGTTCTGTGTTATGAAAGGGCTGGAGAGCGTTTCCTGTATTCTGATCTCCACCAGTTCGGGGTTCCATACCTCTGCGTAATTAAGATTCGGCATATTTCATTCCTCCATTATTTGAATTTGTTCCAGCGTTTCTGCGCTGTCTGCTTGTTCTGCGGCTTCTTTTTCTCAGCTTCGGAAGCACCCGCGCCGACCTTGAACCCGCCCGCAGCGCCTTCCTTACCTTTCATATCGGGGTACTTCTTCACTACGGCTGAGAGCGCGGCGCTTATGTCCTTAGCGCTGCCGTTTCTGACGTAGCTTTCGGCAAGCGCCACGGCGTCCTCCATAGCTTCGGCGCTCACGCCAAGCTGCATGGCGGCTATCTGCGTTTTCAGCCGCAGTATCTCCTCGTCCTTTTCGTCGGGCTTATCCCCTGCGGGTGCGGGCTGCTCGGGCTTATCGGCAGGCTCGTCAGCGCCCTCACCGTCAGCCTGTTCGTCGGCAGCTTTGTCCTGCGGCTTATCCTCCTGCTTCGGCTCTTCCGCCTTATCGGGGGCTTCGGCTTCGGGCTTATCAGCCTGCGGCTCTTCCTTTTTCTCCTCAGCGGGCGCAGCTTTCTTCTCCTGCTCCTCTTCGGGAGTTTTCTTCTTTTCGTCCATGTTTTTACCTCGCTTTCTGAATAATCTATGAAAAAAGCACCCGTTAAGGTGCTTAGTTCCGATATTTGATTAGTCTATTGTCTGCCAATCTTCCGACAGCATATCTGCTTGACTTGCAAGCCAGCCAAGTTGTACGCCAGAAGTTCCCACAAACGCTAATGCTTTATTGCCCATATCCTTATGGTTTACATTTGTCACAGTACCATTAGGTGATTTATAACTAACATTAGTGGCAAGCTCAACATACTGTCCTTTGCCGTTCCAGCCTTTTCTGGCTATTTTCTTACCTCTCTTTGCTTCTTCAATTGCCTGTCCGAAATTCATATTTATCCGTCCTTTCTGATTTTGGGTATAAAAATACCGCCTGACTCTTTGGTCAAGCGGTAAAGTAATTATGCAGTTTCTTTTTCGGCTTTCTCGGGGTTGCCGTCCTCGTCCGTATCGAACATATCTTTTATCATTTTCTCGATCTCGTTTCTTGTTTTCGGTCTTTCGTCGATGTCTTTGATCTTCTTATTTTGATTTCGCATATTCAATACCTCCTTTGCGACAATTCTTCACAAATCTTCTGACAAATTCTGCGTTGTCAAATTCTTTTTCATTAGGAAATGTTTCTAAAACGCTCCTCATAAGCTCTCTTGCTTTATTGTATTCATATCCGTCAACTTTATTCAAAGCATATACTTCACCTTGATTGGTCACGACCGACATCGTTTTGATAGCACCTTCACAAATAAAAGTGTCAATATCCGCAACGGAAAAATTATTTGTACTGGGGTGATTGTGCATATAAATAAGCGACTGCCGCTGCGCATTTCCAATAACTGATACCGCGAATGGATTTTTAGACGGCTTGACTGAAAATTCATCGCCAAGTATTTTTACTTCACTCTTAAAATCAAGGTCTTCAATAAAAAGCACTTCGTCGCTATCGTTATCTTTCTTTGATAGCTCCAACAGCTCCTTATGCTTTTGCTTCATTGCTTGTATCTGCTTATCAGAAAAGTCTGAGAGTTTCACTTCATCAACTTTTTCGATAGCCGTATCAGTAATAAATACTTTATGGTCACGCTTTTTGGCTTGTTCCAACGCTTTCACTTCCTCTGATCTTATTATACCATATTTCTGGTATTTGTCAACCCCCTCAGTATACGCCTTTTCCCTCTCAAACTCCCGCCTAAGCACATCCCTGTTGGCATTCACGAATTCGCCAAGCTCGCGCTCGGCGGCGTTCAGTTTGCGGCGGTACTCCTTTGCGGCGGCGGGGTCAAGCGTGCCTGCTTCCAGCCTTTTGAGCCTGCGTATGTTTCGCTCCATCGCCCGCTGTTTCTGCTCCAGCTCGCGTTCGCGCTTTATCTGCTCGGCGGGTATCGGCTCGGGCGGCTGCGTTACGCCGTGTATGTACTGCCCCATGGTGTGGCGGCAGTTCGGGTGAAAAAGCCCGCCGCTTATCGCGTGCGAGAGCAGTGTGAACCATTCGCCGCAGTAGTTCGACTTTCCCCGCACGCCGTCGCTCTCGCCCTGCCACACGGTGAAAACGTCGTCGATATACACCCGCCCCTGCCAAGGCTCGCAGGTCTTTGAGCAAGCGCCGTACTGCGAGATGAGCACGGTATCATACCCCAGCTCGGCAAAGCGCTTTGCCCTGCCTTGCAGAGCCGCACGCGCCGATGTAGTCCGCAGCGCCATACGCACATAGTCGGCTATGTTCACCCGCCGCCCGTCGCGGTAAACTATGCACTTTATCCCCTGCTCGAGGAAATCGCGCACCGCTTCGTCTATCGCCTTTTCGAGCGGCATTTCGCCCACCGCCTGCGCCAACTGTACACGGTTGAGCGTTTGCCTGTAAACGTCGTCCATCGTGCGCAGGGCGGCTGTTTCCGCGCGCTGTTCAAGCTCGGTGATGTCCTGCATAAGGCTTTCCATCTTCGCTTCGTTCACGCCGAAAAAATGCATGCTGCCGCTGCTGCTGACGGGCGGTGCTTCGCTTATCTGCTGCTGCGTCTGCGCCGTTTCCTGCTCTGCCAGCCGCTCACCCTCGGCGAACTGCTCTTGCATAAGCTCGCGGGTCTGCGCGTCTATTAGGTCGGTGTAATCGTCCATCACGGCGCGGTTCTCGCGGCGGAACTGCTCCAGAGCGTGCAGCTTCTCAGCTTGCCATGCGCTCCACTCAAAGCCCTCGCGGCTCTCCAGCTGCTTGTGCTTTTTCAAACAGCGTTTCAGCGCGGCGCAGAGCCTCACCTCTATCTCCTCGAATATCTTCGCGATGTCCTTGAAACTAAGCAAGCTCGTCACCTACCGAGGTCGGCGCGCCATCTGTCAGCCCTTTTTCGTGCATCAGCCGCTTGACCTCGCCCGCCTTCCATTCGTCGCTCTTCGAGCTGCCCCATAGCTCTTCCACCTGCGTCTGCACCGACATTACGCCGTATGTGCTCGCCTTGCCGACTGTTTCGACGCGGCTGCCGAAATCGGGCGCACCGTATTCGCCGAAATCTGCCGCCGCTTCATACTCCGCGGGCGCTCTGCCCCGCATATTGTCGTATGTTTTCAGCATGGCGCACACAAGCTCTGGCAGCGCCTTTTCAAGCGCCGTAGTTATAGTGTTTCGCGTGTTTCCCGTAACGTCTTTCTTCTCGCGCTGGGCTTCCGCGGAGGACATCTTGCCTACGTCTATCCCGAGCGTTGCGGGCGACACAAGCCCTTGCAGACACATCAGCAGACAGCTCGTATAACTCGCCGTGAAAGCCTCGTACTTGATGTCGGGCTGAACTACCTCTATCTTCGGCGAAACGCCCTCTTGCAGCGGCTGCATGGTGCTGATGTAGCTGTTGCCGAACTGCTCGGGCGCTAGGGGTCTGCCGTTTTCGGGGTCGCGCGGGATAAGCGTTTCGGGTATGTACTGCTTCACGCGCCCCGCTCTGATAGCGTCCCACCACTGCGAGATCACCTCGTCCAGCGCGTCGAAGCAGTCTGATTTGCCGCCGTCGAAAATGCTCTTGCCCCTGTTCGGATATTTCTTCGAAGCGAAAAATCTCAGCGGTACAGCCATTATATACCCGCCTGCGAACTCGGCGCGCGGAGGTATGCCCGCAAGCTGCGGCACGCTTTCGAGCGGCACTTCTTTCTCGCCGCTGTAAAGACGGCTCTCGATGTACCCCTTGCCGTAGCGCTCCTCGAGGTGAAATCTCTTAGTGCCGACGGTGTGTTCGGAATGGAATATCACTTCGCGCAGCACCCCGCGCGAGCAGCAGTATTCGACTTTATCCGCGCCGACGAACTCGACTATCGGCGTATCTGAAACGGCGGGGTCTACCGAGATCTTGAAAGCGCCGTCGCCGTCAACTAAAGCAGCCGCAACAGCCTGCCCCGTAAGCTCGGCAAAATCGGTGTGCTCGCAGATATGCGCGAAGTCTGCCGCCGCCCTTTCGCCCGCTACCGTGATGTCGTCCATATCCGCCTTGACGATATACGCCAGCGTATCGGCTATCACGGCGGGCAAGCCACTGTGTATCTTGCGTATCTTCTCGCGCTCGGGCACGCTGCCCCAAAAACACGCCGTGCTGAGGTCGAGCTGTCCGAAAAACTGCGAAAGCTCGTAAGCGTCGCCGCGGTACCATATCTGCGCGCGGGCGACCTCTGTATAAAATCCCGTTTTCTCAGCTATACATATGCTGTACTCGGGCGCGGGCTGTATATCCAGCCATGTTCGCAGCATTTTCTTCACCTTGCTTCCCAATTCAAATTTCATTTTTCACACTCCCGATAAGTGATCTGTACGGCAGCCATGCGTACTGGCAGGAGTTTATAAGATGGTCATTGCCGTCTTCGGGGGCTGCCTTGTCCTCCTGCCAGCTGTATATATCCATCTCGGCGATGTACGCCCTGCAATGTTCCAAAATATAAAAATCACCTGCCGCCAGCCACGCTGACTGCAAGTGTATACGGTCGATTATCTTCGTCCGCTTGAACGCGGGGATAAAGCTGTAAATGCTGCCCGAGAGCCGTCCGAACTTTTGACATTCGAGTATAGTCGCTTGGTCAGCGCTGTCGATATACACATCTTTGGCAAAGCCCCACGCGCGGCGGTTTTTTTCGAGAAACGCCGTGAATATCTTCGGTATGTCAGAGGGCGTGAGGGGCGTTTTTCTGTCGCGGTTATTGTAGACCTCTTCGTCGAGCAGCAGGCATTTTCTGTCCGCCGTAATGCCAACGAATGTGAACGCTATCGTATCAGGCGAGGTCTGCGAATAGGCTGTGTCAAGCCCTGCGGAGAAGCGTGTGAAGCGCATTTCCCACGCCTGCCTCGCAGTCAAGATATTGCGCTTTTGCAGGTCGAAAACAAGCCCCGTTGCGCGCCCTCTCAGCCCGAGTATCTTGTTCTTATACAGCTTAGTGCCTTTCGGCGCGGCCGCCATTTTCCGCTGAACGTCCTCTTCGGTAAGCGAGAGGTTATCGCGAAAGGTGAAAAACCAATAGCGCCATGTCGGCACGGGGTCTTCCGTAAGCTCTTTCATTATCTCAGCGGGCACGTCCGCCGCGTATTTGCGGTACGGTCGGCTTCGGTTGACGAACTCTTTGTACACGGGCAGGCTGGGGTCGTCGGGATTGAGGGTCGCCATCAGATAATCATTACGGGTGGACATCTCACGGACGAACTCAATATCGGCGGTGTTTATCTCGTCGATGTAAACACAGCCGAACTGTGCGCCGAGAGCCATCTGCCACTTGTCCTTATTGTCGTAGCCGAGAATGTATATTATCTTGCCCTCGAACTTGATATGCGGCAGCTTGTAATCCTTATCGCCGTTGCCGAAGTAGCGCGCGCCCGCGTGCAGGTCGAGTATGCCGTTATCCTGCTGAATGATAGTTTCCTCAGCCTTGCCGGTAGTTTTCGCGGCTATGACGTGCAGCTTTTTACGGCTTGCGGACACCATACGCATGAACTTCACGCCCGCGCCTACGGTAGTCTTGCCGCTTGCCGTAGTGCCCTCGAGGAAGTCCGCCGAAACGCCGTGCACGCTGCTTATGAAGTCGATATATTTTTGCGAGAGGGGGAAGCTATTCGTCAAGCCCCTCACCGCCTATCTGCGCGAAAACGTCGGCGAGCTTATCGGAAGTCTTGACCTCAGCCTGTATCTTCGCGACGTACTCGCCCGTCATTTTGTTGAGGGTATCAACGGCGCGGATACGGTCGGCAGGGTCGTTGCCGCCGTCCTTAGCGATGTCAGAGAGCAGAGCCTGCCGTTCCTTAGCGGTCATTATGCGCTCGTCCTGCGCCCTCTCGCTCAGCTCGCGGATATACGCAGCTACTCCAACATTCACCAACAGCTCATGCGCGCGGGCGTTAGCGTAATTCTCGCTGTACCCTGCCCGCAGCGCGCTCTGAACGGTGTTGCCGCACTGAGCGTAATATTCTGCAAATCTTTTCTGACGTTCGGTCATACGGCGCACCGTCCTTTCTTTTCGCGCACACAAAAGACACCCCGCCCGAAAGCGGAGTGTCCATCGCAAATTTAAGGAGGTTCGGAAGCAAATGGCGCGGTGTGCAAGGTCATGCCCTCGGTCGCCGCACGGGACTTGCGCCCCGTAAATCACATGAAAGGAGATTCATCAAAAAAGAGCAAGTCAGTGCTGTCCTACTGTCCCCAGTTTAAATTATAACACGTCAAAATCGGAAAAATCGGAAAGCTGAAAAATTTTCTTGATTTTTTTGCGTACAGTGCCCTCGTCGCGATACCCCAGCCGCATTGCTATCCAGAGGTTAGACCGCCCGTGAAAGAATTTTTCACGGAGCATGAAGCGCGTGCGCTCGTCGGGGAAGCTTGCGACGAACCGCTCGGCGGCGGCTGTACGCTCCCTCAGTGCCGCCTGCTCGGCGAGCAATGCCCGTACCCTATCGTCGGGCGGCAGACCGCACATCGTGGCGCTGTGCTTGCTGTACGGCGGCGTGGCGGCTGACTGTACGCATATGCGCGATTCGAGCCTCGCAAGCTCCGTTTCTATCTCCTCCAGCCGTGATCGCGCCGCGCGGTAGTCCTGCATTTGTGAGCGGGTCATTTGCCGTCACTGCCTATCAGCCGCAATTTGCTAACGTGCGAGCACCTGAATATGCAGTTGCCGCAGGGTATTCCGTACTCATCGCACACGAAGTAATACTTCTTCGGCAGGTAGAGATTGTAGTTGTTTTTGAACTTTTCCTCGCCCGTCTTGTGCAGAATACCCCTCAGCGTTTCGCCAAAGATAGTTACTTCGACGGTCTTGCCGAGATACTTTTCAAGTTCTGAACGTTTCATTTTCCTCGTCCTCCTTTGCTCGTTCAATATCTTCCGCCGACGTTCCCGCCGCACATAACGCCCACATCACCGCCGCTATCGCCGAGATGGTCGTTGTTATCAGTATTGCTGGCAGCATCAGCTCACCCCCTCCAGCCCGCAGATGATGCGGTACAGTCTGCATTCTCCCGCTTTCGCGCACCCGCAGCCGTTCTTGTGGAACTCGCGGTGGAACACCCGCTCCAGCTCCGCTTGGTGCTGATAAAGGCGGTGGGCATACGCCGCGTCGATGTACGCTTCCGCCGCTTTCGCTTTCTCGGCTCTCGCCTGCTCGCGGGTGATAACGCCCCGCCGATAGTCGCCGTACAGCGCACGCATTACCGCAAAGTACATCTGCTCGGGCTGGGTCAGGCCGTCGGGCATTTCGGGGCTTTGCGCGGCGGCGGTATTCAGCATATCCGCACGCTCTGTCATCTCCGCTTTCGTCAGTATTTCAGCCATTCTCCACACCCCCCAGATACTCTGTCAGCGCCCTCACGGCTTCATCAAGCGAACGGCATACGCACACCTTGTGTCCCTGCGCCCTAAGCTCTGCCGCCCACCATTCCTGCTCGGCGCTCACCCGACCTTTCGGCGTTTTCATCTCGATGTACAGCGAATGATACCCGCCGCACGCTATCGGAAGGCATAGGTCGGGCACGCCCGACTTCACCCCCAGCAGCTTCATCATGCGCCCCTGCTGCGGCGTGCACTTGCGCTCGTTCGGCACATGGTACATCAGCTTCAAGCACGGGTACGCGCGCCGCACCGCAGTCTGCTGAGTCCAGCGCAGCACCGCCATCTGTATCCTCGATTCTTCCTGCATATCTCACCCTCCCATTATCCTGTTTAATATCTGGCTTGCTTCAAACTTCGTCAGACTGTCGATGTCTATGTCAGATTTCGCGAGCGCCCTCTTGCCGCGCCGCTTTATCATCTCTTTCTGCTTCTCGGTGGCGGGGTATTTTCCCCAGCGCTTGCAGGCGGTCAAGTCCCATATGTACCGCTGGTCGCGCTCGTGCTGGCAGAGCAGCATATACGCTTCGTCAAGCGCCTGCTGCATGGGTACTCGCCTGCCGCCGTACTCCACGCACCCCAGCTCGTCGGGGGCGGGTATGCGCAGGCTCTTGCCCTGTTTCAGCGAACATTTCAGCTCGCCCGTCGGCAGGCGGAACCAGTTGACATTGTGCGTCTGATACTTCTGCTCGCGCGCCCAGAGGTCTACTATCTTGACGTTCTTTATCCAGCTTTCGGGCGTGTCTGAGAGCGCCTCCGCCTTTGCGGGCAGGTCGAAGAGCATACCCTCCAGCTTGTCCTGCGCGCGCTTCGGCAGGTCTGATATGTCAATGCCCAGCAGGCTCGGCGCGGTCATAAGGCTCGCCTTTCCGGTAACGCCCACGCAGTCGATGAGCGTCAGCATATCCTTTTCGGGGTGCAGCCGCAGACCCCTGCCCACCATCTGCGTGTACAAGCTGTCTGAGCGGGTCGGGCGGGCTATTATCACCGTTTCAACGAGCGGTATGTCAGTGCCCTCGGTGAACACCATGCAGTTAACCAAGCAGGGTATCTCGCGCGCAGTGAAGCGGCGTATGATGTCCGCCCTGTCCTTAGTCGCACCCGTTACTACCTCCGCGCCTTCAATACGCCGCGCTATCTCGCGGCACTGCTCCACCGATACGGCGAATATCAGCGTAGCGCCCTTAGCGTGCTCGCGGTATGCCTGCGCGATGGCGTCCGCCGTGCCGTCCATAGCCTTTTCCAGCTCACCGGGAGCGTAGTCGCCCATGCGCGTGCGCACCGTCGAAAGGTCGTAGCCTATGTCCACCCGCTTGCAGCATATGTCGCAGAGGTAGCCGTGGCGTATGCCCCACCGCAAGTCGCGCTGAAATATTATTTCGTCGAAAACGTCTGAGAGCCTTGCGCTGTCGGCGCGGTTGGGCGTTGCTGTGAAGCCGAGAAGCAGGCGCGGACGAAAGTGCCCTATGACCCGCTTGTAACTGGCTGCGGCGGCGTGGTGCGCCTCGTCAACTATGATGATGTCGAAATCATCGGGCGAGAAATCATCCAGCCTATGCGCCATGCTCTGCACGCTCGCTGACACCACCTCTTCGCCGTGCGAGTGTTCGGCTGCCATCTCAGCGGCGGCGGAGCACTCGAAATATTTCAGCGGCTGCTTGACAAGCTCTTCGCGGTGTGATAATATGAGCATACGTCCGCTGCGCGGGATATTGGCAAATGTCACCGTCTTGCCCAGCCCCGTAGCCATCTGCACGAGGTAGCGTCCCCGACCGCGCGCCGTGATGGCGTCGATACACTCCTGCTGGTAGTCACGAAGTTTTATCATCGCTGTCACCTCGCTGTATGCCCTCGTCTATCACCCTGCTCACTATGCGAAGCACCGTGCGCATATCCTCGTAGCAGAGTGCCACCGTGCCCGCGTTGTCGGTCAGCAGCTTCACCACCTTGCCTGCGGTCTTGTTTATCTCCGCCAACTTGTACGGCGGCAGGTATGTACAGCCGTTCTCTTCGGCTGACTTCATTTCATCTTTCATGTTCATATCTTAATAATCTCCTTATCTATCATAATATATCATCTGTGGGGCTGTGGGACTGTGTGGGGATTGGTTTTAGGCTTGTCCCACGCCCGCAAATGCAGTAAAATCAAGGGTTCGTGAAGCACTGTGGGGCTGTGGGGAGAATTTGCACATTTTTTTTGCTGAGCAAGGTATTTTTCTAAATGATTGATTTAAGTCAAAATTAGTGAAAATATATCCCTAGAATATGCAAGGGTGTATGTGCGGAAAAATCCCCACAGACCCACACTTATCGCAACTCCAGCAAAATCAAGGCTTTTCTCGTGGGGAAAATACCCCTCACACGCCCCTTTTCAGCCCCTCACAAGTCCCACGCGACGGCATTTCGGCTCGTCAGAACGGCTCTGTATCGTAATTCTGCTGTACGTCATTCTCCTGTTCGTCCGCCTGCGGCAATATCAGCGCAACACATTCCACAATATTGCCGTTAATACGCTTGCCTCTTGTGTTGTTTTTCTTGCGTGTTAAAATCTTCATATTGACCTTTAGCCAACTGAGCTGAGCGCGGGGGTCGAAGCCCTGATGTTCGCAGGCTTCGGTGAACTTCGCGCGTATGATGTACGCCACGCCGTTCTCGATAACGCCGTAGACCTCGCCGCCGTTTTCCTCGCTCATCGCGAAACGCTTCGAGTTTATCACCACCCAGTCGCAGAGGAATTTGTACCCGCGCTCGCCCGCCGATACCTCCGACTTGCGGGCTAGGAAAGGCGCTATGTCAGCCGCACGCAGTGGGCTTTCGCCGCCGAATATCTCCGCTTCCGCGAGCAGGTCTGCGGTGAGTATCATAGCCGCCGCCATCGCCTGCTTTTCCGTCGTGTCAGATTTGCAAAGCTCGGCGAAATAGTCGTTGAATATCTCACGCGCCTGCGTGAGCACCTGCGGCTTTTGCACGCGCGCGACGAAGTACTGCCCCGCAAAGCCGTAGTTTTGTTTAAGGGTCGCCGAAGCGCTTATGCCGTCCGTAACGACCTTAGTATCCGCCCTGCACTCGATGTCGATAACGCGGTTCACAGCGCCCGCGCCCGCCGCGCCGCCTACCAGTGGGCTTTCACCCGTAGTGATTATCGTGTTGCCCCAAGTCGGGGTGCTGTCGATACCGCCGTACTTGTTGCCGCGCCCGCGGCCCACGCCCTACGCGAGCTGGTAAACGCTGAAATTGCTGCGCCCGCGGCTGTCCTTACTGAGCTGGAGCTCGTCCATCATGAGCGGCAGGCTGTTGAGAAAAGCCGCCGTTCGCTCGTTGCTCACCTGCGTGGAATTGAACGTCTGTATGTATTCGCCGAGCGCGGGACTGCCCCATACGCTCGCCGCCGCCATCAGCCCTACCGTCTTGCCCGTGCCGCTGTCTACGCCCCAGAGGTGCACGAAGAACGGCAGCGCGCCGAGCGGCTGCACGAGCACGCTCGCGAAGCTTGCGGCTATCACTATCTTCGCGATAACGCTTTCCCCGCGCAGTTTCTTCACGCAACTGAGCCATTTCTCGTAGTCGCCGTGAGCGCGTATCGCCTTGTATATCGGCGCGTATGCCGCCTCGCCGTCAAACACCAGCCCATCTACATACGGCGCGAAACCGCCGCTGACGTAGCCCATGCGCCCTACCGACTTTCTCAGCGGCAGTTCGCGCAGGTTTAGGTTCTCCATGTCCTGCAAATACGCCACCAGCAGCTTTGCGCTCTCGCTCGTAACGTCTATGCCCGAAGCCGCCAGGTCGGTTATCTTGCGGCTGTTGAAAAGCACCGTCTTGCTCACGACTATCTCGCGCCACACGCCGCGCTTGCGGTAGGCTATGCGCAGTTTTTCCTCGCCCGTGTCGATGTTTTCCAGCACCTCTATCGGCATTATCGGGTGGTGGCAGGCTATGCACTCGCCGCTGCCGTCGAAGCCGACTACTCCGCCGTCGGTGCACTTCCATTTGCCGCCCTCTAATTGCAGCGGCTGCCCCGAAAATTCAGTCGGGTTCGTGATGTATTGCAGGTCGTTTTTCGCGACCCTCTCGCGGCTCTCGCAGTACTGCTTGTAGAACGCCTTGAAGTTCTTAAAGCCGACCTTCTGCGCCCGCTGTTCCATCTGATACTTCGCCCGCTCGTGCGCAAAAGGGTTGGTGCGCTGAGCGTAAACGTCCTCATACGGACGCTCGCCCGATACGAAATCGTCAAGCGCATATTCGGGCACTATCTCGGCTTCCGCCGCCTGCTCGGTGTGCTCGGACTGTTCGGTCTGCTCCTGCACATTTTCTGTCTGGATCTCATCGGTCAAATATCTCCCTCCTCATATCGTCAAAACGGCACGCCGTCGTCCGTGAACATCTCGGCGGCTTCGGCTATCTCGGGCGGCAGGGCTGCGGGCTGAGCCTGCGCCTGCGGCAAAACTGCGGGCGGCATTACGAAAAAGCCCTCGCAGACCAGCACCTTGCGCACCTTTTCCTCGCCGCTGCTGTTTGTATATCTGTCAGTCTTGACTTTGCCGAATGCCATCACCACGTCGTGCTTTATCAGCGCCGCCGCAGCCCTTGCCGCCGCGTGCCAGCACTCGCAGTTAGCCCACACGGCCTCGCCGCGCTCGCCCTGTACCGCAGGCGGCCGCTCGCCGACCTTGATACTGAATGTCGCAAGGCTCGACTGCTTGTCGCCCACCGTCTTGTACTCGGCGTCGCGCGGGAGCATACCCGCCACCAGCACCGTGCCGTCTTTAGTCATTATCTGCATAAAAGTCCTCCAGTTCCCGCGCGTCCTTTATGTACGTTATCGTCTTGGTTTCCCTGCACCAGCCGCACCGCCCGCAGTGTTTCGGCTCGCCCTCGCCGCGCTTCAGCTCGGCAAAATGCGGGCTCAGCCTGCGCACCTCTTCCAGCCGCTCGTCCAGCCACTCCTGCGGCACGCCGAAAATATCGTAGTCGGTGTACCGCTCCTTAGTAGCCGCCGCGATGTAGAAAGGCAGGCGCTCGCCCGTGTTCTGCCGCACTATCTCCTGATATATCGCGCCCTGCGTGTCGTAGCCCCAGTACCGCACGAAGCTCTGCCGCCTGCGGGTGCGCTCGTTCCATATCGGTGCGAAGTCGCGCATTATCTTGAGGTCTGCTATCGCCTTGCCCTCGTGGTAGCTGTCCATCTTTATCTTGTACGGCACGCCGCCTATCTCGCCCGTCATTATCACCTGCTTTTCGCCCGACATATACCGCATAAATTTCGGGTCGCGTTCCAGCCTTTTGATGATGTTCTCAGCCTGCGCATAGTCGGCTTTCAGCTCGCCGCCGCGCTTGAATATCTCAGGGTGAGCCGCCCTGAACTCCTCGAGCGTGCCCTCGAAATATGCGTCGATGTACGAGCCTGTCAGCAGGGCCGCCGAGCTTCCGCGCGACCAATCGCCCGCTATCTCCGCAAGCGCCTGCTCTTCGCACGCGCAGAAAGCCTTGTACTGCGAACAGCTCATGTACTCAAGAGCCGCCGCCTGCGAGTAGTAGTTATCCTTAGTTATCTCCATCATAGTACGTCCTCCGCTTCTCTTCTGCGCGGGCGGCTGTCCTCAGGCTCGCCCTCTACCTGCACGCCCATCAGCAGGTCGGGGCAGTGCACTCGTGCAAAGAACGCCGCCGCACGGTAAGCGAGCATCTGCTCGGGCATGGTGCGCCATTTGCTGTTGGCGAGCCAGCCCTCAGCCTTTGCCATCGCCATAGTTACCGCCGTGCCCTCCAGCACGTCGCCGTCCGCGTCGGTCGCCTTGACGTAACAGCCGCGGCTCTCCGTGCCCCTTTCGCCGATGTAGAGCACCTTTACGTTGCTGTATCTTTTGCGGATAAACGATAGGCACGCCTGTCCGCTCCAGCTCGGCTTGCCTTTCACGACGAACATCGACTGCATCACCATCATCGGCGAAACGCCCATGCGGTCTGCCATATCTATCGCTATCGCCACGTCTGCGGGCTTGTTCTGGTACGCCTGCGGGATAATCGCGGCGGTGCAAATCGTCTGCGCGAGCTTGTAGTAATCGCGGTAGTTTTCTATCACGTTATGCTCCTGCACCGCGACGGCGGCGGGCTCTTGCTGCACCGCCGTTATGTCAACTATCTGCTGTCTTTCGTCTGTCATATCTGTCATGGTCTGCCCCTCCTTACAGCGACACGGACGTGAAAGCCACGCCCTTGTATACGAAGTAGACCTCGCGCCCATCGCCGACCAGTTCGAGCTTTACGCCCAGCTCTTTTGCGGCCTGCGCCATGTCGATGTAGTTCGCGAATATCTGCACGCCGTCCAGTATCTTGCTTACGTCGCCGTTCGGGTACACTTTCGTGCGGCCGTCTATGTAGTAGCCGTCCCTGCGGTAAAGCCCGCCGCTCGTGTCCTCGCTCATCTTCTCGAGCATTTTCATATCGCGGTATATCTCGACCATCTTATCGAAACGCGCCTTGATAGTCATTTTTTTTGCCATTTACTCTTCCTCCTCTTCCTGCGCCGCCATAGCTCTGCCGTAGATCTCGCCGAGTAAGAATGTGTCTTGATCTTCCTCGCCCATTTTCTTATACAGCCTGAGCACTATCTCGGCTATCTCCTCGCAGCATTTCGCGTACATCGCCGACTTTCCCCCGCCCGCACTCATGCTCAGACCGACTTGACAAGCGCGGCAGTTTGTGGTATCATTATCGTTAGTGATAACGGCTTCTGTGTTATCGTTTGCGCTCGTCTCTGTTGCCGCAGGGGCGGGCTCGTTTTTTGTGTTGTTTGCTATGTATTCCGAGAATTTTATGACACAGTTTTTAAATCCTGCTCCTAGTACTATAAATGGGCAGGTTTTGCAATTATTTTTTGTGCAGCAATGTGCTGCCCTTACAATTTCCTCGTCAGTGAATTTCTTATTCATCATCGTTCTCCTTCCA
The DNA here is from genome assembly GCA_048252855.1 of Ruminococcus sp. Taxonomy (GTDB): domain Bacteria; phylum Bacillota; class Clostridia; order Oscillospirales; family Ruminococcaceae; genus YE71. The sequence continues at coordinate 6,485 of DBEZOM010000099.1, read as the reverse complement.
CTGGCTTTCAAACTCCTTCTCAAACTCTTTCATTTCCTCTTCGGTCGGTTCGTCCTCAGGTCTGCCTTGGTCAAAACCGAGTGTACAACCGCTTTCAAAGCTACAATCTGCTAGGTCGGCATAACATTCTACATCATCGCCATAATGGCAGTATCCCCAAATGCAATCCTGACAGAACTTTAAAACTGGGTCGATACAACGTGTAGGTAAATCTTTCATGCCTTACCCTCCTTTCGGCTCGGGTTTTGTTACGCGCTGCTTTATCGGTACGCCGAGCACTCTCTGATTTTCCATGTAATTTCGTATCTCCTTTCGCTTGGGGTTCTCCTGCTGACCCTGCTTGACGGTGTATGTCGGGGTCAGCCCCGCCGTCAGCAGGCAGTCCTCCACCTCGTCCACCGAGAGATCGACCGCATCCGCTATCTGCCGCAGCGACTTGCCCTCGGCATTCAGCAGGCGTATTTTCAGCGCTGTTTTAGTCCGCATGGCTCACACTCCAAACATCGCCCAGCGGCTGAACATCGCCGCCGCGTAGATCACGAACGCCACGCCCGCACCGCCCAGAAACACCGCCAGCCCGATGAACAGCGTGTCCATCTGCTTGACTTTGCGGTCGTTGCGCAGGCGCTCTATGTGGCGCTTGTATACTTCGTCTTTGCGGGCGCTTTCGGCTCGCAGGTCTGCCATTTTGGCTAGGTCGCGTTGGGTCATTTCGGTGTACCTCCTCTCACCTTTTCGTAAACTCCGCAGCCTTTCAGCTCTAATCTCCCGCCGACAAAATCGACCACCTTTATGCCCTTGTGACGGCAAAGCAGAAATATTTCTCTCAGCGAAAGGTCAAGCGGATCATTCGCGCGGTTGCTGACAGTGCCCTTTGAACAGCCCATAGCCTTAGCCGTTTCAGCGATCTTATCAACGCCGCGAACCAATGCGAAATTATCGCGCACCATGTCCTCGAAGCGGTCTATTTCCCGCAGATAAACTTTCGGCACGGCTCACACCTCCTTCACTGACATTATGTATTCTCCCGCGCGCTTCTCGTCGCGCGCTGTGCGTATCGCGGTTATCACCGATTCGGCTTTCACCGACACTATGCGGGGTTCGCCGTAGTCGGTGGTGAACTCTATCAGGTAGGTTTTCTTCATGGGTTCGCCTCCTCCGCCTGCTCCAGTACCTCAGCTATGCAGAACGGCTCTGTGTCGCTCCACTCGACAAGTGGGGATAGTGCCCCAGCTACCCGCTCACCCAAGCAGTGGATTTCAACGTTGTTGCCCTCCGCGTTTTCCCACATTGCACCGACTTTCCTCGGAATGTCGGTGTACAGGTATACCTCACCGTTGGCATCTTTGACAAGATATTTGAACCACAGCCCGCGCATAGCTTCCAGCACTTTGCGTTGTTCCGCGGTGAGCACGATTTCTGGGTGTGCGTCAGACCATGCCTGCACACATCTGATGTGTTCGGGCGTAATCTCGTACAGTTCGCAGTGCAGCTCCGCAAGTGGACAGCCCGAGCACTCGTTGAACGTTCTGCATATGCGGGCTGCTTCGTGCACATATTCCAGCGTGTTATTACAGTTGTATTTCTTCATTGTGGTTTACCTCCTATGTCTTGTTACGCCCTGATGTGGGCTTAATCTCCCCTCACACCTTTGGATAAGGGGCGGGAGTTAGTTGACGTTCTTGTCAACCTTATCAGCAAAAAAAACAAGCTTTCTTTCTTCTGCGGACAAACGCAGGATACCACAGAGTTTGCTGACCTCCGACGTTTTAAACTCTCTTTTTCCCTGCATTTTGTTATAGAGCGTCTGTCGAGATACCCCTAACTTTTCCGCGATAGCCGTAATAGGTATACGACTGATACTTATTCTATCATTTAGGTATTCTAGGTTCATCATATTCACCTCCCGTCTGTGTTTGAGTTGACATTTGTGTCACCATCTATATTATAACTCGGGTTTACGAATTTGTCAACTTGTAATTTTAAACAAAAATCACTATTCAAAGTTGTCTAAAACGTCAACTTTATTTACAACATTGCAAAAACAAGTTGACACGTTTGTAAATTTGTGATACAATGATTTTAGGAGGTTGATAAGTATGACAATCGGCGATAGAGTACGAGCATTACGCATTTCTAAAGGGTGGACACAATCTGAATTAGCTGAGAAAATGGGTTACAAAAGTAAATCGTCAATCGCACATATTGAAAACGGCAGAGATATACCACGTTCTATGGTCGTTACATTAGCTGATATTCTTGATACCTCGCCATCATATTTAATGGGCTGGGAAGATGAGGCTGAATCGCTAAACGGAGAACCGAATCCGCTTGACGAAGAAACCATCTTCGACAAATTCGACAACATCAAGCCGCTTGCGCTCAAAAAGTTCCCCATGCTGGGCGAGATAGCCTGCGGCGAGCCGATATACGCGGACGAGGACAAGGAAACTTACGTCATGGCTGACAGCGACATCAAGGCGGACTTCTGCCTAAAAGCTAAAGGCGAGAGTATGATAAACGCGCGCATTTACGACGGCGACCTTGTGTTCATTAAGAAAATGCCGATGGTCGAGAACGGCGACATCGCCGCCGTCATAATCGAGGACGAAGCCACCCTCAAACGTGTTTACTACTACCCCGACCAGAACAAGCTTATACTCAACCCCGAGAACTCAGCGTTCGACCCGCTGGTATACATAGGCGAGGAGCTGAACCACATACACATTCTCGGCAAAGCCGTGTTCTTTATGAGCGCGCTGTGATTTTTACAACAGCTATTGACAAATACCGCCAAATCGTGATATAATAGTTACAAATTATTATATTGGGAGGAATTATTATGAAGAAAGTTGCAGACGTGATAAAAAAGGTCATAGAGATCCTTTGTTTGATAGTTTGTGGAATGTTTATCTTCATCGGTATTTTATTGTTTACAGCGGCAAACTCACATAATGTTTCCGCGGGCTTGCTTTCATTGGCGTTTGCCTTACTCTTCGCCCTACCTGCAATAGTTTTTGAACGCGAGAAGTATCTGCAAAAGAAATCCGGGAACAGCCCCGCACCGCAGAACATAAATACTTCTGCGGACTACCCTCAGCAGTACGATCTGCCGCAGGAGCTTCGCGATCCGCCGCCTGCTGCTCAGCAGGGCATCACGATCTCGCCTGCTGAACTGCTCATGATGAAAATAGATTCGCTCTCGACGTCCGGCACGTTCTTTGAAAACGCGTTCTGCTGGGTACTGCGCGACAACGGCTTTATCAATATCTCTACCACTCCCGCTACCAACGATTACGGTATAGATATTCTCGCCGAAAAGGACGGCATTAGCTACGCCATACAGTGCAAATGCTACTCCTCGCCCGTCGGCAACAAAGCGGTTCAAGAAGCTTACACCGGCAAGGACTATTACAAAAAGATGATAGCGGTAGTCGCGACGAACAACACGTTCACCCGCAGTGCGATAGATACCGCCAGAGCAACGCAGGTGCTTCTTTGGGACAGGCAAAAAGTCATGGAGATGATAAGCTGCACGAGTGACGAAGCTATCCGTGCGGTGCTCAACGAGGTGTGAAGCGCGTATGCAAAAGGCAAGGTCAAAAGTATTTCACATCTTAAACAGCAAACTCTTCGAGATACTCATAATAATCCTGATAATAATAAACACCATTTCGGTAATTCTTGAAACGTTCAGCCTGCCCGATGGGCTGTCAAAAGCTTTGTCGGTATTTGAAACAGTATCAGTCATAATATTCAGCGTCGAATACATCGGCAGGATATGGACGGCTGATATGCTTCTGCCGAATCTAACGCCGTTCAGAGCCAGAGCAAGATACGCGCGCTCATTCATGGCGATCATAGACCTGCTGGCTATCCTGCCGTTTTACATACCCATGCTGATACCGATAGACCTACGCGCACTTCGTATGCTGCGACTGGTACGGCTTGTAAGGCTTTTTAAGATAAACAGGTATTCATCAGCGCTGAGCACTATCGCGGAAGTTTTTAGGCGAAAAGCGCCGCAGCTCATTTCGTCGATAGGCGTTGTTTCGGTGCTCATGCTGGTAGCCTCGCTCATCATGTACAACGTAGAGCACGAAGCGCAGCCTGATAATTTCTCGAACGTATTTCAAGCGTTATGGTGGAGCGTTGCAACGCTTACCACCGTCGGCTACGGTGACATCTACCCGGTAACGGTCGCAGGCAAGCTGCTCAGCACAGTAATAGCAGTGCTTGGGATAGGCATGGTCGCAGTACCTACAGGAATTATCTCAGCAGGCTTTGCCGAAGCAGTAGGAAACAGCGAGCAGGACGAAGAAAAATGCTACTGTCCGTACTGCGGGCACAAAATAAAATAAAAAAACTCGCCCCCGAGTGCTACCAACACTCAGAGGCGAGCAGAGCAGATACTACCAATATCCGCTCGAAATTGCACAAAACCCAGTAACCACAAAGGGCTTTTTCTGCCCTTTTATTATAGCACACTTCGCGCGAAGTGTCAAGGAATAGGAGGATTTTTCATGGCGACTGCTAAAAAACTTCCCAGCGGTAACTACCGCGTTCGGGCTTATGATAATGTTACTAAAACTTACCGTTCGTTCACCGCGCCCACAAAGCGCGAGGCTGAGCGCCTTGCCGCCGAATGGCTCGTCACGCGCAGAGAGCGTTCACGCCCCGCAGACCTCACCGTAGAGCAGGCTGTGGGCGAATACATATCCAGCAAAGAGGGCGTGCTCAGCCCCGCCTCGATACGCGGCTACTACATCATCAAAAATAACGCGCTGGGCGGCATTGCCGATATGCGCATAACTCTGCTGACGGAGAAAGACTTGCAAAAATGGGTCAGCCGCAACGCCGAACACTATGCGCCGAAAACCATTCGCGGCCAATTCGGACTGCTGACGGCCGCTCTGCGGCAAAACAAGGTTGAGCTTGATTATAAGTCGATACTTTTGCCGCGCGTAGACGATTATATTCCGGAGATACCCGAAGAGAAGCAGATATGGCTGATACTGCACATGGTGGAGGGTACAAATGTTGAGCTTCCGGTGACTATGGCTGTGACCTGCGGGCTTCGTCAGTCGGAGATCGCGGGGTTGAAATGGACGGACTACGATGGCAGTTTTTTATACATTCATTCCGCGAAAGTGCCGAACAAAGATAATCGGTATCAGTTTAAAGAAACGACGAAATCGAAGGCGAGCACGCGCAGGATAGAGGTAGACGAGCTTTTGAAAGAGCGGCTCGACCGTGCGCCGCACGTCAGCGAGTTTATCAGTCCCATGCTGCCAAGCTCGGTGCTGCGGAAGTTTCAGAAACTTTGCGAGAAAAACGGTTTGCCGAAATTCACAATGCACGGTCAGCGGCACGGCAACGCCTCGATGATGTTAGCGAAAAATATCCCTGACAAATACGCCATGCAGCGGCTCGGTCAATCGTCGAACAATATGCTGAAAAAGATCTATCAGCACACATACGATTCCAAAACGAAGGACGTGTCGCAGACCATGTCGGACACATTTTCGGAGATATATGACACGAAACATGACACGCAAAGCGAAAAGCCCCAGTAAATGCTAAGGATATAATGTAAGGCTGCGAGAGTTCAAATCTCTCAATCCGCGCCAAGATTAAAACCGTGTAATTTCTGATCAGTCAGCGATTACACGGTTTTTGCTATGTTTTAGAGTACAAGCGTTTGAACGGAAAAACAGCCACCTTTTCCTTCAATATTTCTGCCAGCTTCTTCATCAGTATGGTATAAAAATACCACCTGACCTTGGTCAAGCGGTAAAGTTTATATTGAAGAAAGCCGTCTTGATCTCTCAAAACGGCTCTCAAAGAAACGGCATTTTGGTGGGTGTGCCCCTTCCCACATTTCTTTTGACCCGAAGGGTGCGTAGCAGCACGATCTCTACTTCAAAACACCTGTTCTTATCCTACTCATATCACCTACGAAAGATATTTCTTAGTATACTCTGTCTGTTCAAATATAATACGCTGGCAGATCATAGATACACGCGTTGCTAAGAGCGTGATGAAAATCGTGTAATTTCCCACTCTGCTATTGGAAAGCCAAACCCGCTTGACAAAATTCAGAAAAGTGCTATAATTGATCAGAGCAAAGATTTTTAAAGCGTCAGAGGGGTGGTAATATGAAATGGCTCGACAATTTAAACAGCGTGCTAAACGAGCACACTGCCGGCAAATGCCCGTGCTGCAACAGTGTGAATACAGATTACAGACTTATCGAGAATTCAGACGGCTACGGCTATGGTGATATATGGTGCAATGATTGTAAAAATGCTTTTCATATATCTCGGGTTCGCATTTCAAAAGAAGCTGTAAAAATCAGCAAATTGCCCGCCTCACTGAAATTCTAAAATAACTGCCTGCACGGTTCGCCTGATCAGCCGCCGTGCTTTTTTATTGCAAATATCTAAAAGAAAACAGCCGACAGAGCACCCCAAGTACCCTGCCGG
>DBEZOM010000098.1:0-10041 GCA_048252855.1 Ruminococcus sp. | reverse complement strand
GTATATAGGTGCGCATCGACACGCGCCGTGATTTTAAGATGACAATAAATAGTAAGGAGCTGTTTAAATCATGTCTGTTTACAGAATTTATGTTGAGAAAAAGCCCGAATTTGCGGTAGAAGCAAAATCGCTGGCGGCTGACATCCGCTCGGCGCTGGGCATCGAGCTTGGCGAAGTACGAATAATCAACCGCTACGACGCCGAGGGTCTTTCAGAAGAGGACTTTAAGGCGGCTATACCCGTAGTATTCTCTGAGCCTGCGGTAGACGTTACCTACGACCATATGCCCGAGCTGAAAGAGGGCGAAGCTGTAATAGCCGCAGAGTATCTGCCCGGTCAGTTCGACCAGCGCGCGGACTCCTGCGCGCAGTGTATCTCTCTGCTGCGCGGCGGCAAGCGACCCACTGTAAAATCAGCTAAGGTATACATATTCGGCGGAGCGCTCGACGAAAAGCAGTTAGCCGAGATAAAGCACTACATAATCAACCCCGTAGAGTCGCGTGAGGCTAAGCTCGACCGCTTTGAAACGCTGGACGTAGCTTACGCTATACCCACCACGGTAAAGACGATAGAGGGCTTCATCGCGAAGAGCGAGGACGAGCTGAAGGACATGATAGCCGACATGGGTCTTGCTATGGACCTCGACGACATCAAATTCTGTCAGGCATATTTCCGCGACGACGAAAAGCGCGACCCCACCATCACGGAAATAAGAATGATAGACACCTACTGGTCTGACCACTGCCGTCACACCACCTTCTCTACCATTATCGACAACGCCGAAATTTCTGCTCCTTACATAAAAGATACATACAACGAATATCTCAGCGCAAGAGCCGACCTTTACGCAGGCAGGACTGACAAGCCACAGACGCTTATGGACCTTGCCGTTATCGGCGCAAAGCAGCTCAAAAAAGCGGGTCTGCTGAAAGACCTTGACGAATCGGAAGAGATAAACGCCTGCTCGGTAAAGATAACGGTAGACGTTGACGGCAAGGACGAGGACTGGCTGCTGATGTTTAAGAACGAAACGCACAACCACCCCACCGAGATAGAGCCTTTCGGCGGCGCGGCGACCTGCTTAGGCGGAGCTATACGCGACCCGCTCTCGGGCAGAAGCTACGTTTACCAGGCTATGCGCGTTACCGGCGCTGCCAACCCCCTCGTACCCGTTGAGGACACGATAGAGGGCAAGCTGCCGCAGAGAAAGATAACCGTAGGCGCTGCAAACGGCTACTCCTCATACGGCAACCAGATAGGTCTGGCTACGGGACACGTTGCGGAAGTTTACCACCCCGGCTACGTTGCTAAGAGAATGGAGATCGGCGCGGTAGTAGGCGCAGCACCCGCAGGCAACGTAAGAAGAGAAAGACCCGCACCCGGCGACATCGTAATACTGCTGGGCGGCAAAACTGGCCGCGACGGCTGCGGCGGAGCGACAGGCTCTTCAAAATCGCACACACTGCACTCGCTGGAATCCTGCGGCGCAGAGGTACAGAAGGGTAACGCACCCGAAGAGAGAAAGCTGCAAAGACTTTTCCGCAACCCCGAAGTAACATCTATGATAAAGCGCTGCAACGACTTTGGCGCGGGCGGCGTATCGGTAGCGATAGGCGAGCTTACAGACGGACTGCTGATAAACCTCGACGCAGTTACCAAGAAGTACGATGGTCTTGACGGCACTGAGCTTGCAATATCGGAATCGCAGGAAAGAATGGCGGTAGTTATCGCCAAAGAGGACGCAGAGAAATTCATGGCCGAGGCGGCTAAGGAAAACCTCGAAGCTACGCTCGTAGCGGTAGTAAAGGAAGAGCCTCGCCTGAGAATGAACTGGTGCGGAAACATAATAGTAGACCTCTCACGCGAGTTCCTCAACTCTAACGGCGCTGAGAAGCACACCACGGTAGAAGTTGGCGCGCCGCTCATCGGCAACGAGGACGCGGGCGAGGACACGGCGGACAGATGGGACGCTATGATCTCTAACCTCAACGTTTGCTCGCAGAAGGGACTGGTAGAGCGTTTTGACGCTACCATCGGCGCGGGCACGGTGCTCATGCCTTACGGCGGCAAATATCAGAACACGCCTAACCAGGCAATGGCGGCGAAGATACCCGTGCTAAAGGGCGAAACCACCACCGCTTCCGTAATGGGCTGGGGCTACAATCCTTATCTTTCTTCGCAGAGCCCTTATCACGGCGCAATGAGCGCGGTAGTAGAATCGGTAGCTAAGGTAGTTGCCGCGGGCGGTACTTACGAGAAGTGCTGGCTGACATTCCAGGAATATTTTGAGAGAACGCAGAACGATCCCGAGCGCTGGGGCAAGCCTTTTGCCGCACTGCTGGGCGCATACAAGGCTCAGTGCGAGCTGGGCTGCGCGGCTATCGGCGGAAAGGACTCTATGTCGGGAACGTTTGAAGAGATAGACGTACCCCCAACGCTGGTATCATTTGCGGTATCGGTAGCGAACGCTAAGAACATAATCTCAGACGAATTCAAGAAGGCAGGCTCTAAGGTAGCGTTCATCGCCCCCGAGTACGACAGCAACAAGCTGGTAAACTTCGACTCGCTCAAGAGCGTATTTAAGAAGGTAGAAAAGCTCATCGCCGAGGGCAAGGCGCTTTCCTGCTGGGCGGTATCGTTCGGCGGCGTGAGCGAGGCAGTTGCTAAGATGGCTTTCGGCAACAAGATAGGCTTTAAGTTCACCGAAAAGCTTACCGCGGCCGAGCTGTTCCGTCCCTGCTACGGCGCGTTCGTTATCGAGCTGGCAGACGGCGCAGAGACCGACATGAAGATAATCGGCGAGACCACTGCTGAATACAAGATAGACAACGGCTACGTTATAGACGGCGAACACCTCGAGAAGCTTTGGGAAGAAAAGCTCGAGCCCGTATTCCCGACGCAGGTGAAGAAGCCCGACTACGAGCCTAAGACATATTCATACGAAGCTAAGGAAAGAAAGTCGCCCGCTATCAAGGTCGCTAAACCCCGCGTGCTGATACCCGTATTCCCCGGCACTAACTGCGAATACGACACCGCGCGCGCATTTGAAAAGGCAGGCGCTGAGGCCGACATCTTCGTAATACAGAACCTGAGCGGAGAGATGATAGAAGCTTCCGTAAAGGCTATGGAAGAGAAGATAAAGCAGGCGCAGATAGTAATGCTGCCCGGCGGATTCTCAGGCGGCGACGAGCCGGACGGCTCGGGCAAATTCATAGTTTCGTTCCTCAGAAACCCGCGCCTTACCGACGCTATACACGACCTGCTGAAAAACCGTGACGGTCTTATGCTCGGTATATGCAACGGCTTCCAGGCGCTGATAAAGCTGGGCCTTGTGCCCTACGGCGAGATCACGCCCATGAAGAACGATTCGCCCACGCTGACCTTCAACACCATTGCAAGACACCAGTCGAAGATGGTAAATACAAGGATAGCCTCTAACAAATCTCCTTGGCTGGCAAGCTGCAACGTAGGCGACATACACAACGTAGCCATCTCGCACGGCGAGGGCAGATTCGTAGCTACGGCGGAAGAGATAGCCGCTATGGCAGCGAACGGACAGATAGCTACGCAGTATGTAGACTTTGACGGCAAGCCTACTCTTGACATACAGTGCAACCCGAACACCTCTATAGACGCCATCGAGGGCATCACATCGCCCGACGGCAGAGTATTCGGAAAGATGGGACACTCGGAAAGAAAGGGCTGCTGCGTTTGCAAGAACGTACCCGGAGAAAAGGATCAGCAGATCTTTGAAAACGGCGTAAAATACTTCAAATAAGCTCTTTATGCGGGGTAGGGACAATATTCCCTGCCCCGTATTTTATAAAGGAGATAGCAAAAAACCATGCTAATAAAGATATACGCGGCGGCAACGCTGATAATGAGCGTTATAACATTCGCGGCATTTGGGAACGATAAGAAAAAAGCGAAGAGAAGTATGTGGCGCACGCCCGAAGCTGTACTGCTGACGCTCTCGCTGCTGGGCGGCTCTATCGGCGCGCTGGCGGGAATGAGATTTTTCCACCACAAAACGCGCAAGCCGAAATTTATAATACTTGTGCCGCTGACGCTGATAATATGGGCGGCGCTGGGAGTACTGCTCGTAAAAACAAGCTTATGAAAGGAAGATCATATATGGACGCATTATTGAAGCTTTTAAAAGGCAACGCCAGACTCAGCAACAGCGAGCTGGCTGTAATGCTCAACTGCTCGGAAAAAGAGATAGCCGACCAGATCTCGCGCTACGAGAGCGAGGGGATAATAAAGGGCTACACCTCTATAATCGACGAAGCGGCGGTAGACCCAAACGCCGTCACCGCGCTGATAGAGCTTAAAGTAACGCCGCAGTCGCAGAGCGGATACGACGAGATAGCGCGCGAGATAGCAGAGTACGAAGAGGTAGAATCAGTACGGCTGATGTCGGGCGCTTACGACATAATCGTTTCGGTAACGGGCAGCAATATACGAGAGATCTCGCAGTTCGTATCGGCAAGGCTGGCAGCCATCGACGCGGTAACATCTACCGCAACGCATTTCCAGCTCAAAGCGTACAAGGAAAACGGCATTGCCATAACCGATGAGCAAACGGACGAAAGAGGTATGATCTCCCCATGAATACAGAAGATTACGACAAGCTGCTGAACAAAAACGCAGTAAACATGAAGCCTTCGGGCATAAGAAAATTTTTTGACATAGCGCAGCAGATAGACGGCGTAATATCGCTGGGCGTGGGCGAGCCTGACTTCAAAACGCCCTGGAAAGTACGTCAGGCGGCGATAGAAACGCTGCAAAAGGGGCGCACCTGCTACACTGCGAACGCAGGACTTATAGAGCTGCGCCGCGAGATCTCAAAATACCTGCTGAACACGGTGCACACGCAGTACGACCCAGACAAAGAGATACTGGTATCGGTAGGCGGCTCGGAAGCGATAGACCTAGCGGTAAGAGCGATAGTATCGCCGGGGGACGAAGTGCTGATAGTAGAGCCATCGTTCGTATGCTATGCGCCGATAGTCAGCATGATGGGCGGCGTGCCCGTAGCCATCGAAACGAAAGTAGAGAACGAATTTCGCCTTACGGCGGCGGAGCTTGAGGAGAAGATAACGGACAAGACTAAGCTGCTGATACTGCCCTACCCCAACAACCCGACGGGCGCGATAATGCGCCGCGAGGACTTGGAGCAGATAGCCGACGTGCTCAACGGCACGGACATATTCGTGATCTCAGACGAGATATATTCGGAGCTGACGTACACGGGCAAACACTGCTCGATAGTAGAGATGGAGGGCATGAGAGAGCGCACGGTGCTCATCAACGGATTTTCAAAAAGCTTCGCCATGACGGGCTGGAGATTAGGCTTCGCCGCCTGCCCGCGCGAGATAATGAAGCACATATTGAAACTGCACCAGTACTCGATAATGAGCTCGCCGACGACGAGCCAATACGCGGCCATAACGGCGCTGAGAGAGTGCACGGGCGACATACAGAAGATGAAAAGCGAGTATAATATGCGCAGGCGGCTGGTAACAGACGGCTTTAACAAGCTGGGACTGAAATGCTTCGAGCCGCAGGGAGCTTTCTACGTTTTCCCGTGCATAAGATCGACGGGACTGACGAGCGATGAATTTTGCGAGCGGCTGGTATACTCAAAGAAAGTAGCGGTAGTGCCCGGCACGGCTTTCGGCAAATGCGGCGAGGGATTCGTGCGCGTAAGCTACGCATACTCGGTAAGCCACCTGAAAGAAGCGCTGAAGCGCATAGGCGAATTTCTTGAAGAGCTGAAAAACGAAAACGGAGGAAACTGATGAAAAGTATAAAACTACGCGCGAACGCAAAGCTGAACCTATTTCTCGACATAACGGGGAAGCAGGCGAACGGCTACCACACGCTGAAAACGGTAATGCAGTCGGCTGACCTCTGCGACGAGCTGGAGTTCATAATATCAGACGGCACGGGCATAGAGATATTCTGCAACCGCTCTGACCTGCCGCTGAACGAGGAAAATCTGGTATGGAAAGGCATATCGGCGGTGCTGAGCTACGCGTATTTCTCGCCCGGCTGCAAGATAACGGTGAACCTTACTAAAAACATACCCTCTGGAGCGGGCTTGGGCGGCGGCAGCGCGGACTGCGCGGCGGCTATCATCGCTATGAACGAGCTTTTCCACCTAGACTTTTTCGACGACGAGCTAAAGACCGCGGCGGCTATGTGCGGGGCTGACGTGCCTTTTTGCATAACGGGCGGCACGGCGCTTTGCGAAGGAGTAGGCGACATAATAACTCCCCTGCCGACGCTTGCGGCTACGGATATAGTCATCGCAAAGCCGAAGGAGAGCATATCAACGCCCGAAGCCTACGCGCTTTTCGATAAGAGCGGCAAGCAGAGCGAGGGCGACTACGCGGCTTTTGAAGCGGCTATGAAGAGCGGCTCGCCTAAGGAATTGGGCGGCGCGCTTTACAACGCATTTACCGAAAGCTGCGCGCCGATGGAAGTAAAAGGCATACGCAACAAGCTGAAAATGTCGGGAGCGCTGGGCGCGGAAATGACAGGCAGCGGCTCGGCGGTATACGGAATATTTGCCGACGGCGAGAGCGCGCAGGCTGCGCTGAAAAAATTCGAGTGCTGCGACACATTTGCAGGAGCTTACCGCACCGCCGCAAAGGGAGTAGAGATAATCAAGTGACCTGCTGACATACAGAGGGAGGAGAAACTACATGGCATACCGCTGTAAATGCTGCGGATATATATTCAAAAGCAGCGATTCAGACCTTTGTCCCGAGTGCTTCACCGCGCGCGACGATACAAAATGCAGCGACGCGGAGCGCGGGCACACGCATTTCAAAGAGCGCAGCAAGGAGAAAAGCGACTTTCTCGACGATCAGCTTCGCGCAGAGCGCAAGGCGGCTAAAGAGGACTTCGGCGAGGACTACAACATCCGCGACGACAGCGCAAGGAAGAGCAGTTTTAATCAAAGCTACACGGGAACGTACAATGCGGGAGCGCAGCAGAGTTACGGTCAGCCGCATATAAACTCGGCTTACAACGGTGGCAATAGCGCTTTGCGGTTTACGAACGGCTTTGACCCCAACGCGCAGGCGGGGTACAGCAACACGCAGTACAATTACGGAAATATGCAGGCGAACTACGGCAATATGCAGGCTTACACTGCAAGGACTGCAAAGACTACAAAGAAGATAGTTGTGGCTATCATCATAATCGCTTTTGTGCTGCCGATAATCGCGAGCATAGGTCTTTCTGTACTGGGCTGGGTGATCAGCAGCAGGAATACCGGTGATGAAGACCTGTATGTTGACGATGACAGCGGCGTTTACGACACGACAGATGATTTTGAAATTATCGACAACGGATTTTCGGCGCGCTCATACAACGAAGATGTAGAAATGCAGATCACGAACATCAGGCTCGGCAAAAGCTATTCTTCGCTAGAAGAGATAGAGCAGGCATACCCAAATGTAACGGCATATTACGGCAGCGACGACGTATACCGTCAGCAGGACATGACGTGGCGCATTGCGAACATAGATATAGACGTTGACGAAAACTCGGGATACACCCCGAACACTATCACGCTGTTCGGATACGATGACGACGATCAGTATATGTACAGCGTATCTAGCAGCATATATGCAGATGACGACGTGACGCATATCGACAGCCTGCCGATATTTATTTGCGAATCTTGCAAAGAGATACGATTTTATATCTACGCAGTGACATACGACGATGAAAACAGCGGCTACAACGGAGAAAGCGTTACCATAAGCACAAATTACGACGAGATCTCGGGCGTGGCGGCTGAGGACGACAGCGAGCTGGAGCTTATAGGCAGCAACTACAATTACAGCGAAACCAACGACAGCGAGCTTACGAACATAACATCAGACATCACGCTCCGCCCTGCTAAAAACGCTAAGGACGCAGACGTAAAAGAGTACGCGCAGGATATGACCATATACGACAAATGGCTCGAGGACAACGCGGAGTGGAAGCTTGCGGAATTTGATTTGGAAAGCACTGACGATACGAACGCGAAGCCGAACGTGAAGATCTTAAAAGTAGGAGTGACAGGTCAGGACGCATACGGAAAAACGGTATACGAGTACCTGCCCGCCGAAGGAGACCCCGCGCCCGAGCTTTTGATATGCGACAAGGTGCAGAAGTACACGATAGTTGTGAAGATAGCGAACGAATCGGGCTACGAGATGGAATACTATTACTACATGACATATGACGAGCTGGCAGGGTGAGAGATTTGCGGACTGAGGAAATTTTAAGAAACTGCCGGCTATGCCCGCGCGAATGCGGCGCTGACAGGTACGCGGGAAAGGGATTCTGCGGGGAAAGCGCGGCTGTACGGATAGCGCGCGCAGAACTGCATATGTGGGAAGAGCCCTGCATAAGCGGCACTAATGGCTCGGGCACGGTGTTTTTCAGCGGGTGCAATCTGAAATGCTGTTTTTGCCAAAACTACGAGATCTCGCACCTGGGCAAAGGCTTTGAGCTTACGCGAGAGGAACTGGCAGAAACGTTCATAAGAATGCAGGATATGGGCGCGCACAACGTCAATCTTGTGAACCCGACGCATTTTGTGCCGCAGATACTGGACGCGCTGGAGATATGCGGCGAGCGGCTGAGGATACCGATAGTCTACAACAGCGGCGGATACGAAAAGCCCGAAACGCTGGATATGCTGCAGGGCAAGGTGGATATTTTCCTGCCCGACTTGAAATACTTTGACGCGCAGGCGGCGCGGGAGTATTCGGGGGCGGCGGACTATTTTGAAAAAGCCATCGCGGCGATACGGCGCATGGCGGACATCGCGGGGAAGCCTATAATCGAGGACGGGATAATGAAGTGCGGGGTGATAGTGCGGCATTTGATACTGCCGAACCACAGGCACGACTCGCTGCGGCTGATAGAAGAGCTGGAGAAGCGCTTTGCGGCGGACGAGATAATGGTGAGCCTGATGTGCCAGTACACGCCGGTATACCGCGCGGCGGAGCACAAGGAGATAGACCGCAGGCTCTCGGGCTTTGAGTACAAAACGGTAGCGGAGCGGCTGGAGCAGGCAGGATTTGCGGGGTATTTTCAGCAAAGAGACTCGGCGCAGGAGAAGTACATACCGCAGTTTTACAGTGCAAAATATTACTAAGTGCTAAAAATTTACTATAATTATCAGACAAAAAGGCATATATGGAAACGAAAAATTATTGAAAAGTTCACAAGTTTCTGATAAAATGTACTTAAATAAATATGAAAGGGCTGGTGCCAAAGTGTCAAGAGCAATAGGTTCGAGATACAATGTGGAACATTCACCGCAGACATCGGCATACCTGGACGCGATAAGCGACGTACTAAGCAGCAGCGAGGTACAGGCGCTCAAAAAATTTGAGCACCACCACAGCATGACGCGCTTTCAGCATTGTCTGAATGTTTCATATTACAGCTATCTTACCTGCCGCAAGCTGGGCTTTAACGCCGAGCAGGCTGCGCGCGCTGGACTTTTGCATGACCTTTACGCTTCTTCGCCGAAGTGCACTAAAGAGCATCTGAAAAATCACCCGCAGGTAGCGCTGGAAAATGCGCGGAAGTCTTTCAGACTTACCAAGGTGGAAGCAGACGTGATACTGAAACATATGTGGCCGCTGAGAAAAGGCAGGCCGAAATATCCCGAATCTTACGTTGTAATGTTTACAGATAAATACATCGCGCTGATAGAGTACTGCATTTATCTTTCACATTCAGCCAAAAAGATCACAAAAAAATCAAACAAAAGTTAAACGAACAAAAACACGGAAAATGCTTTTTACTACATTTCCCGTGTTATTTTTTACATTTCAGCCGAAAAATCGTATATAATTTTACAGATGGGCTAGATATTTGCTGTCAAAAACGTTCAAAATAATGATAAAGGTCATTGATTTATGGCGAACTTAGGGCGAAGTATGTCGAAAAACTATGCAAGTACGCCAAAGAATGTAACGAACGTTTTTTAGATATGAGTAAAGTGCACAAGAAAAT
>DBEZOM010000097.1:0-5517 GCA_048252855.1 Ruminococcus sp. | reverse complement strand
ACCCTTACAAAAAGTTACATTGCCTATTCTGTTCATACTATTATTTTTGTAAGAGCAATTATATCACAAAATTTTCAAAAAAACAATGCTGAATTTTTTAATCAATTGTGTATAGGTATGTTATTTGCTATCAGCCGCCGAAGCCTTTCAGCGCTACCAGTCTGCGGGAAAATTCCTGCGAAAAGCCGCGGCTTACGGGCAGGCGCACGCCGCCGGTTAGTGTAACGCTGCGGGAAGTGAAAGAGATTATGCGGGCGCTGTTTACGGCGTAGCTTTTGTGGCACTGCAAAAAGCCTTTCGGCAGGGCGCATAGCAGCTCGCCCAGCTTGCCGTTTATCGGCAGGTCGCCGCCCTCGCTGTGTATAACGAGCGTTTTGTTGCTGCTTTCGATGTAGATTATCTCCTCCGAGGGCAGGAAGAGGGTCTCTCCGCCGCTTTTCACCATCAGCGTTTCGCGCTCGGTATCGGCTAAGGTGCGCAGTTTATCCAGCGTTTTGCGCACGGCGGCGGGGTCGGCGGGCTTTGTCATAAAAGCCGCGGGGGTTAGGTCAATATCGCGCAGAAAAATATCCTGACAGTATTTCTCAGCATAGCTGCTCACGAAAACCACGGGTATGCTGCGGTAAGCGTGGGTTATGCAGGAGGCAAGCTCTATCCCGTTAGTCTTTTTAAGCTCGATGTCGATAAAAAGCGCCGAAATATCCATGTAATTGCGGCGTATGTACTCGGTGCAGACGTCCTCGCTGCCGAATGTTATAAGCTCGTCCCCCTCGGGCGCGGCTTCGGCGTATGCCTCGGCAAAAAGGCGTATGTAGTTCGGGTCGTCGTCTAAAAGCACTATCTTGTTCGTTTTCACGATATTGGTTCTCCTATCAAAGAATTATTGCCAAAACTGCCATGGCAAGCAGGAACACCGCGTTCGCGGCGGTGAAGCAGATGAGATACCTGCCCTTTTCAGCGGGCTTTTCGCGGCATATCTGCTTGTACGAGATAAGGCTCGCCATAGAGGCGATTAGCGTGCCCAACCCGCCGATGTTTGTGCCGACTATCAGCGCGCGGACGTTATCCGTAAATGCCGATAGCAGTATCGCGCAGGGCACGTTGCTTATTATCTGGCTCGCCGCCGCCGCTGTAAAAAGCTCGCGCCCGCCGATGAATTTGCGCAGTGCGCCGCTGAACGCAGGTACAGCGCTGACGTTGCCGATGAAGATGAAAAATCCGCAGAATGTCAGCAGCAAGCTCCAGTCGATGTTTTTCAGCACCGCGCGGTCGGCAAAAAGGGTGCATATCAGCGCCGCCGCAGCAGCCGCCTGCCACGGCAGTACCCGCGCCACGGTAAGCAGGCATAGCGCGAATAGCGCGGCGTACATAGCCAGTCTGCCGCGGTGTATCTCGGGCAGGTCGGCATTGTCTGTATTATCAGCGTCGGTCGGCATATCCTGCGCGGGCAGCGCCGAGAGAGCGCCCATTTTGCGGCAGAGCATATACGCCCACCCCGTGAGCATCGCCCCCGCCAGCAGGGTGTACGGCAGCATAAGCTTTATAAATCCCCCGACGCGCATACCCGAAAGCCCGTAGAGATACAGATTTTGCGGATTGCCTATCGGGGTGAGCATACTGCCGAGGTTCGCGGCGATGGTCTGCATCACGGTGACGGGTACAGCCAGCCGCGCGCCGCCCTCGAGCCTGCTAAGCGCGGCAAGGCTCAGCGGCACGAACGTTATCAGCGCGACGTCGTTCGTGATAGCCATGCTCGCGAAAAAGCAAGCCGCCGTCAGCGCTAGCACAAGCTGAAAATGCGTGTGTGCCGAGCGCGTCAGCAAGCCCGCCGCCCGCTCGAAAATGCCCATTCGCCTGCACCCCTCGGTCACCGTCATCAGCGAAAACAGCAGACCCAGCGTGCGGAAGTCGATGTACCCCGCGTAAGCCCTGCTCGGCGGGACGAATACCGCCGATACCGCAGCAAGCCCCAGCGCCGCGAGAAGTACCGTTTCGCGCCGCGCGAAGTCCGCAGCTTTTTTCAGCAAAGCGTTCAATTTTCTTCGCCCGCCGTACCCGCAACGCCTGCGACGCCCGCCTTGTAAGCCGCGCCCCATTTCGCCATAGCGTCCAGTATCGGCGACATACTTTTGCCCAGCGGGGTGAGGGTGTACTCTACGCGCGGCGGCACTTCGGCGAACACCTCGCGCGTTACAAGCCCGTTATCCTCCATATCCCGCAGATTTGAGGTCAGCACCTTCTGCGATATGCCCCCTACCGAACGTTTCAGCTCGCCGAAGCGCTTAGTGCCCGTTTGCAGGTCGCGCAGTATAAGCACCTTCCACTTATCGCCGATGAGCAGCAAGGTAGTTTCCACGGGGCAGGCGGGCAGTTCAGATCTGTTTATCATATCAAGTACCTACTTTCTTTATAACGCCAACGCTTATGGTTTCTAAAAGTGCGCTGGTATCTTTTTTATACGCTTGATATAATTTTAGCAGTTTTTCGGCTGATTGTCAAGAATGGCGGGAAAAAGCGACAAAAATTTTTCGCTTAGGCGCGCGGCGGTTTATGAAAGTCTACGAAATCGCGCCGCGGGGCTTTACAAAAGCCGCAAATTGTGCTAATATAGTATCTGCAAAAAATTGAATGATTAACTGGTCTTATTGGAAACGCACACGAGGGTTCTCTTTTACATTCGTGATAACGAACAACACAAAAAATTGTTCGCAGTCTATTGAAATGTAAAGGAGATTTTTTTATGCAGAAAAGTAAACTCGGAAATTTCGTATTCACCGCCCTGATGGCTTTCGTGATGGTGTACGCTATGGTGTGCTACAATATAGCGCTTGATAAGGGCGGCATGAGCAACGCCGTATTCCTGCTGGCTTTTCACGAGATACCTATAATGTGGCCCGCCGCCGTGATATTAGAGCTGCTGGTGGCGGAGCGCGCCGCCGCTAAGCTGGCTTTTCGCTTTGTAACGCCGCAGAGCAGCCCTATCGCGATAACGCTCGCTATGTCCTCTATGATAGTTTGCGTGATGTGCCCGATAATGAGCCTGCTCGCGACCTGCCTTTTCATGCACCCCGGCAAGCAGGTGATAGCCCTTTGGCTGCAAAAAGTAGTGCAAAATTTCCCGATGGCGCTTTGCTGGCAGATATTCTACGCCGGCCCCGCCGTGAGAAATCTTATGAAGCTTTTTGAGAAAAAGTCCGCCGAGTCTGACAAGTCTGCCGAATCAGCCGTAACCGCCGAGCGCGCGTAAAATTTGCCGAACAGAATACCGCCTATACAAAAAGAGCCTGCATTCGCTGTAATAAAAGCGTGCCGGCTCTTTCTGCATTTACAGGGGGGACTTTTTTGTTATTAGATCTTCAGATCTTCGGTCGCTCGGCAGGGGTATAGGGCTTCGCGACCTCTTTCTTTTGTCCAATATCATATTACCACACCGCCCGCCGCTTTTCAAGGCTTTTGGCGAAACTGGCGCTTATAACGCGAAAACAGCAGGCTTGTTCACCTGCTGTTCATAAATTGTATTGTTCATATCTTCAGATTTTCAGATCTTCTCTACTTCGGCGGCGAGGTCTTGCGCAAAGCGGCGGTACAGCGCCGTGAACTGCTCGCGATCTTCCGCAGTCCAGCGGGTGTAGAAAGCGTTTTCCGCCGCGACTAAGCGCTCGGCGGTGCTCTTCATGTGCTCGCTGCCGCGCGGGGTCAGGTATATCAGCGTGTTGCGTCCATCGCCCTGCTTTAGGTAGATCATGCCCGCCTTTTCTAAACGCCGCAGCGATGAATTTACCGTGGTGCGCGGCAGATTTGTCATTCGGCAGATGGTGCTTTGTCGGCAGCCCTCGCCCTGATCGTATATCGTGTAAAGTATGTTCAGCTCGCTGTCTGACACGCCAAGTTTTCGTGCCGCCTCGTGGTAAATGCCGTTCACCGCGCCTACTATGCTGTTTATCTCTTTCATCTCGACTTTAAGCATAGTGGTACCTGCCTTTCAGCTTTATCAGACAAGTTGCCGAAAGCACCAGCGCCAGCGCTTCCGCTACCACTATCGCGCACCAAACGCCCGTAAGGCCGAATATAGCGGGCAGCAGCAGCACGCTGAATATCTGGAACACAAGCGTTCTGCCGAAAGATATTAGCGCCGAGATAAGCCCGTTGTTCAGCGCCGTAAAGAAAGACGAAGCGTAGATATTGAAGCCCGAGAGCAGGAACGAGAGCGAGTATATGCGGAAAGCCCGCTCGGTCATGGCGTAAAGCTCGGGGTCGTAGCCGACGAATATCTTCGCGAGAAGCGGCGCGGCAAGCTGCGCGAATATCGTTATAACTACCGCCGTCGTGCCTATTATGCGCAGGCTTTTGCGCAGTATGCTCTTCATCTCGTCGTGATTTTTCGCGCCGTAGTGGTAGCCGGTAACGGGCGCAGCGCCTATCGAGTAGCCGACGTACATACCTACGAATATAAAGCTGACGTACATTATAACGCCGTATGCCGAAACGCCGTTTTTGCCCGCCAGCCGCATAAGCTGATAATTGTAGAGCATATTTACCAGCGACATAGAAACGTTTGTCATAAATTCCGAAGAGCCGTTGGTGCAGGTCTTAGCTATGGCTTTGCCGTCGAAATGCGTTTTGCCGAGGCGCAGATTGCTGCTGTTTGGCGATATGAAATATACCAGCGGGATAATTCCGCCGATGCACTGGCTTATGGCGGTAGCCGCCGCCGCGCCCGCAACGCCTTTGTGCAGCACCGCGAGGAAAAGCCAGTCGAGCACCATGTTTGAAACGCCCGCCGCTATCGTGACGTACAGCCCCAAATGCGGCTTTTCGGCGGTGACGAAAAAGCTCTGGAAAACGTTTTGCAGCATGAATGGCACGAGCGCCAGCATGATTATCCTGCCGTAGGTAACGCAGTAGCCCAGCATATCTGCGTCCGCGCCGAGCGCCTGAGCCACGGGGCGCATTAGCGCTATGCCCAGTAGGGTAAACACCGCGCCAACGCCTATCAGCGCGTATATCAGCAGCGAGAATATCTCGTTAGCCTTTTCCCTCTGCTGCTGACCCAGTTTCATAGATACCAGCGCGCTGCCGCCCGCGCCGACCATAAAGCCCACCGCGCCGAATACCATAAGGAACGGCATGATAAAATTCACGGCGGCGAACTGGGTAGAGCCTGCGTAATTTGATACGAAAAAGCCGTCTACCACGCCGTATATCGAGGTGAATATCATCATCACGACAGAGGGCAGTGTAAAGCGCAGCAGCCGCGAGTAAGTAAAATGATCTGATAACCTAATTTTCATATAGATATACTCTCCTTTATGTACGAAATCGTACATTGCTTATTATAGCAGGAATAGCGGCAAAGTCAAGCGCGTTCATGGATTTTTTACAATGATGTTTTCAAAACTCCCCTTTTGTGATAACCATGTGTTGAAATTTGTCAAAAAATATGCTATAATAAAGCAGATAATATATTGAAACTCAAATATTCTCAAAATAAAAGGGGAAGAATGAAGTATGCAGGAT
>DBEZOM010000096.1:0-9393 GCA_048252855.1 Ruminococcus sp. | reverse complement strand
ATTATAGCACAATCTGCACAAATAGTCAATCGCTCCACAGCGAAAAATATATATTTTTACTGGGAAATTCATCGGAAAAAGGCTGACTGTTACAGAAAAAACTAAGGGATATGCTCTCGATACACCTGTTGGAGAACATATCCCTTTTATCTATCCAGTTATTCCTGAATTTCCTTCATCAGTGCCACGCCGTCCTTGAAGCCTACCTTATATGCGGCCCTCATCTCAGCAGCAGCGGTATCGCTCACACAGTCGAGGATTTTGTGGAATACGTCAATCTGTTCATCGCTCAACAAATCTTCAAACGGAATGCAGAGTTTGTTAAACTCGTCAGAAAACTCGGCGGAGTGAATATCGCCCTGACGGTAGTTGTAAAGTGCATCAATCATAGATATAAGTCCTTTCATTCATCGCTATATCTGCGGTTTTCTGTAAGTTGATAAAGCTGATTTGGATTTATATCCATTTGTTTGTTCTATCGTTTTCGCCGTTCTGCAAAGGCATTAGCGAACCTATCATCAGCGACTGCAGGTTCTTCATGTTGTCGAAAGCGTCCTTAGGCAGGCTTCCGATGTAGTTTAGCATAAGGTTGAGGTTCGTAAGGTTCGGTATAGCGCTTACGCCCTCGGGGAACGATGAGAACTGGTTGTACGAAAGGTCGAGCTCGGTAAGGGACTCAAGCTTTTCATAGCCAGTGGTATCCATCGAGATTATCTTGCCGTTGTGAAGATCAAGCTTCTGAACGTTCGGGGGCAGCTTATCTGCCGAGGGAACTTTAGTCATTCCGCTGTCGAATATCGTAAGCTTGGTCAGCTTTGTCATCTTGCTGAAATCAAAGTCCTCGGGAATGTTCGACGTGCCTTGCGAAGAGAAACTCGTAAGGTTCGTGAAATTTTCAACTACCTTAGGTATGGTCAGCGAATTATTGATAACGAATGTGGTAAGCTTTTCAGCCTGCGCGAGGGAATCGGGCAGCTCGTCTACCGGGCCGTTTACCGTAAGAGAAGTCAGATTAGGCGCTTTGCCCAGGCCCTCTGGGAAGAGCGCGTTGGTAGCGCCTGCGGCCGAACCGAACGAGGTAAGCGGGGTAGTATTTTCGTCAACGCCCGTTACTCTTACGTTCTTAGCTTCGTCATAGCTGTTGTAAGAGAATTTCAAGTTGGTGATATTAGTGTTCTCAGCGCCTGCAAGAGAGTATGTCGAATCAGACTTCGGGCTGGAAACGGTATAAGTTAGCGTGCCCTTAGGCGTAACTATATTTGTCGGGAAGCTGTGCTCTCCGCCGCAGTTTGAAAGCGTGTAGGCGGTCAGCTTGGTGCAGTTTTCAAGTCCCGCGGGGGTAACGTCCTTATCGCTGTAATAAATACCAAGCCTTGTTATCTTCGTCTGATTTGAAATGTCGGGAAGGTCGCCGTTCTCGTCCGCACTTACACTAAGATTCGTAAGAGCGGTGAAGGGAGAAAGGTCGGGCTGCTTTTTCAGGTTCGGCGCGTTCATAGTGAGCGTTTTCAGCTTAGTAAGTCCGCTTATATCGGGCAGCTCTTCATAATCGCCGCTGATGCCCAGGCTGGTAAGGTTAGTAGCGTACTGTATACCCTCGGCGTTCTTCACGCGCGATACGTTAAGGCTCTTGAGCGAAGCCATTTCCTCTTTCGTAACAACGTGTGTGGATATTTGGTCGGATATTTTCAGCGCCTTGCAAACAGCCGCCTGCAAATTGATGTCGGTGATTCCTGCCGAGTCAGCGTTTTCATCGTCTTTGGGAACGCCGGTCATGTTGAATTTGAGGGTGTATGTCTGGGTGTCCTCGCCCATGTGCATTACCTCGAGCTTGTACTCGTGCTCGCCGTCGGGAATGTCTGTAAACCGGTACTGGGTGCTGGAGTCGCTCAGCGAGCTGAGGTCGTAAACGCTCGCGCCCGTAACTTTAGTACCGTCTATAGTTACCTTTACGGTATTGGGGTTAGCGTAGCAGGCGGGGGCGATGGTAAAGCTTCCGCCGCAGAGAGTGCCGAGGTCTACCGTCTTAGTTTCCTCGTCGAAGAGCACGGGCGTGAAGTTATCGTAAGAAGAGCCCGTTTCGCCGTTCGCCGCGTAGTAGATAGCGTAGAGCGAAGCGAGGTTTTTCTGATTATCGTGGTTTGTCTTTACAGTGGTGCTGTTCATAAGAGCCTGATGCCAGTTGCCATCTCTCTCGTCCCAGAAAAGATAGTTGTCCGAAAGGTCTATCTCCTCTATGGTATTAAGAAATCTCGCCGCCAGACCGCTTACGGTGTCGAGCCTGTTGCCCGAAAGGTCGAGCTTTTTGAGCTTCTCGTATCCGTTCAGCCCGATGTAAAAGCCGATATTTCCCGCGATGTCGTTATCAGAAAGATCTATCTCTTCGATGTCCTTCATGTTCTCAAAAGCTTCAATAAGCTCATCGGGGCAGGCAGGTATCTTTAGCTTTGCGTTTGTGTAGCCGCAGTAGTTCTCGCCTATACGGCAGTTGCTCAGGCCTATCTTTTTCATAGCCGTCAGCGAGCCGAGCGCCTTAAAGCTCTTGCCAAATCCTCTGGGTTCATAGCGAACGTCGTCGCCGATGGGGTTGCCGTTGAGGTTCAGCACCTCGAGGTTCACGGCCGTCTCTATACCCGTAAGGTCTTTTATGCCGCAGTTTGAGCAATCCAGCTCAGTAAGGCTCTCCATCTCCGCCTTAGTTATCGCGACGCCCTCGGCGTACTCCTTGCCTAGCGCTTTGCATATCGCGCTTCTGAGGTTTTCGTCCGCTATGGTGACTTCCTCCGAAGCTTCCTCCGTTTCCGCCGCCTGCGTTACCGCAGCGCTTTCCTCAGCGAAAACCGCCGGCTGGGCCGAAGCTGTTCCTACGCTCGCTATCATGAGAAGCGCCGCGCAGCCTGCACATATCCTTTTGGTCAAAGAATTCATATTAACTCCTCCATATGTCTGTTCGCAAAGTTAGTTTACGCTAACTCTGCCGCTTATAAAGACCGCACTATTTTTAAACAGCGCGGTGATATTTACATTAGCAGTGGCTAACTAAACTTATTTTATCATATAGCTTTAAGCCTGTCAATAATAATTTTTGTTGCACGAAATGCAACAAAACGGCACTTTTCGGAACAAACTCTGTCAAATAGCTGCATTTAAAACGGTTGCAGAATTGCAACAACTCAAACTAATTTCGGCGTTTTGCACTAATCAGCGGCTGTTTCGGATATTTCAGATGTGCAAATCGACTGCTCGGTTTTACAGATGATTACAGCCGTATATTTTCTCGTGCGGCGCGGTATGACCCATCATAAAACAAAAAGGCAGAGAACCTCAGCGATTCTCCACCTTTTATCATATCTCCCGCTCACCAACTCTGCGAAAACTCTACAAGCTCGGGCGTGCCCGCTTTGCCTATCATGGGCGCTTTTTTGTCCAGCGCCGCCAGACGCGCCATCTCCTCCGCCGTAAGCTCAAAGTCGAATATGCCGAAATTCTCCGCTATGCGCTCGGCGTGCACGGATTTCGGTATCACCGCCGTATCGTCCTGCACCGTGCGGCGCAAAAGCACCTGCGCGGCGGTCTTGCCATACTTCGCGGCAAGCTCCTGCACAAGCGGCTCGGCAAACATATCGTTCGCGTGACCCTGCCCCAGCGGCGCGTAAGCCATGTGCGCAACGCCGTACTTTTCCTCCCATTCATGCTCCGCCCTGCGCTGGCAGTAAAGGTGCGTTTCTATCTGATTGACCGCGGGCTTCACATCGTTGTACGCGATGAGGTCGATAAGCCTGTCAGGCTCGAAATTTGAAACGCCTATCGCGCGGATAACGCCCGCTTTTTGCAGCTTTTCCAGCTCGCGCCATGCAGTGTAATAATCCGCAAAAGGCCAGTGCAGAAGCACAAGGTCGAGGTAGTCAGTACCCAGCAGGCGCAGCGAATTTTCCACCGTTTCGCGGGTGCGCGCATACGATTTGAAATTCACCTTTGTGACGATGAAAAGCTCATCGCGGCTGACCCCGCCCGCTTTTATGCCCCTGCCGACCTGCTCTTCGTTGCCGTAAGCCTCGGCTGTGTCGATAAGGCGATAGCCCGCGCGGATAGCCTCCGCCACCGTGCGTTCGCACTCCGCGCCCGTGTTCATAAAAGTGCCGAAGCCCAGCATCGGCATAGATACTCCCTCGGCAATATTCTGATATAACATGATTTTCCTCCTTTTTAAGCCATTGACCCGCACCGAATTTGGTGCTATAATTATTATAACAACTTCGTGTAACTCGAAGTCAATAGGTTTTCAAAAAAATTTTCGGAGGTTTTGCGGTTTTATGAAATATACGATGAAGCAGATGGCGGAGATGTTTGGCGTTACCGAGCACACTCTGCGCTATTACACCGATCTGGGTCTGCTGCCCTGCGAGCGCGACGGCGGCAACCGCAGGGTGTTCACCGAAGAATCCGTCAACTGGATGCAGGGGATAAAGTGCCTGAAAGGGTGCGGCGCGAGCATCGAGGACATAAAAGAATACTGCCGCCTATGCCTGCTGGAGGAGTCGCGTGAAAATCTGCGGGCGAGGTACGCGATAATTTTGAAGCAGCGCGAGGAAGCTTACAAGCGCATCGAGGAAGCGAAAGCCACGGCGAAATACATGGACGGCAAAGTGGCGCACTACGAAGCGATACTCGCGGGGCTTGCGCCCGACGACACCAACCCGAAGAACTGGACGGCGGAAAATCGACCGAAGCACGGGGAGAAATGAAAGGACAAAACACCATGACTGAACTGGAAAAGCTAGAAGCGGGGCTTGAATACTGCTACGACGATGAGGAAGTTTCTGCGCGAAAGGAAAACGCGATAATACAGTGCAAAAAGTACAACGCCATTGCCGACGACGATTACGAAGCGCAGTATGCGCAGCTAAAAGCGATGCTGGGAAGCGTGGGCGAGGACGTTTGGATAGCAAAGACCTTTAACTGCGACAACGGCAAAAAGATCTTCATCGGCAACAACTTTACGGGCAACTACAATCTCACGATACTCGACATTCGCGAAGTGTACATCGGGGACAACGTCATGATAGGGCCGAACACGCTTATCACCACGGTGGGCCACCCGCTTTCGCCAATGGGCAGAAGAAAGCACATGGCGTTCGCAAAGCCCGTGCACATCGGCAGCGACGTTTGGCTTGGCGGAAACGTCACGATACTGCCCGGCGTGACCATTGGGAACAACGTAGTTATCGCGGCGGGCGCAGTTGTAACAAAAGACGTTCCCGACAACTGCGTAGCGGGCGGCGTGCCTGCGAAGATCATTAAGAAGATCGAGAATGATACGGTGTGAAGAGGGCGTGTGCTTTGCTATATTTAACCAATTGACTGAATCACGGAGGCAAACATTATGTTATACATGGTTATCGAAAAGTACAAGGACAAAGAAGCTGTTTATAAAAGGTTTCACGAAAAGGGGCGCATGATGCCTGCGGGGGTAAGCTATGTCAACAGTTGGGTATCAGAGGACGGAAATACCTGCTACCAGATAAACGAGGCCGATAGCCTTGAGCTGCTGCAAAAGTGGGCTGCTAACTGGAGCGACGTTACCGATTTTGAATTTATCCCCGTGATAAGCAGCGTGGAAATGAGCAGGAGGATGACAAAAAATGAGAGATACAAAGCCCACTAACATAGGCGTACTTGACGAGCTGATAAAAAAAGACGGGATAGCCGAATATATCCACGACCATAATTCAGCCCTCAGCGGGAACTTGAACATACTGTATTCACAAAAAGATTTCTACATAGCCGAGGAAACGACATATCAGCCGTGGCTTTCTATAATAGGACACGTTCCGCAAAACAGCGACGTGCAGAAACTGTATAGCTATTTGTTGGAATACATAAAAAAGCCCGAATATATCGCGGCGTACACAAATATACCGCAGATAAGCGAATTTTTGCAGAAAACGGGCGCGTTTTCATACCACGAAGATTTTATCGTCGCTTTGCTCTCAGACTATAAAAACGCGGACGAAAAGCATATCCGTTTGGCGACTGAAAACGACCTGCCGTATATCGAAAACACATATAAGCGCTCTGGGCACGCTCAGCTTCTCAGCAGGATAAAGCAAAAGCAGATGTGGGTACTGGAGGAGGACAACTGCGTAAAGGGCTATGCGGGCATACACAAAGACAATTCGCTGGGCTTTGAGTACGTCGACCCCGCCCACAGACGGCAAAACGTCGCGAGCAGGCTTCAATTTTACATAGCAAAAAACATGACGGAAAATGGTCTTACGCCGTATGTTATGCTCTCTAAAGACAATACTGCAGCAATAAATCTGCAAACCAAACTGAAATGTACTTTTGCGAACGAGCTTTTTTATTTTTACGCAAAAGGCGCGTATGAGTTTGAGTGAGTTAGGGCGGGAGGACATTCCACCCACACAAACCAAAACCCCCGATACAGTCTCGCAAGACCATATCGGGGATAGTTTTTACCCCATCTTTATCGCTTCGACCACCCGCCGAATGTCACTGTTGATACAGATACTCTGCCGCTCGATCTCCGCGGGACAGTACACCTCGCCGTAATTCACGCAGGCGTACACCGCTTTCGGGTCTTGCGCCGTCATGCGCCAAAACGGGTACTTGATTATCGCGGGGGTGTTCAGCCCTACGCCAAGCTCCAAAAACAGAACGTGCAGACCCTCGTGCCTGCGCAGAAAATCGCTGTAACGCTCGCTCGCGCGGTACCAGCCCTCGTCCTGTACGAATGTATCGTCCGCGCGCAGGTTCATCGTCATAGGCTTGCCGCAGTTCGGGCAGCGCGGGATAAGCTCGGTGGGTATGCGCATATCCGCCTGCTCGGCGTACATTTTGCGGACGACCTCCTCGTTATCGAACGTCTGCTGACAGCACGGCTCTGAGCACTGAAACAGCCCGTAATCGCCCTGCGTGTAGAAAAGTCTATGCTTATCGAAGCCCGCCTTTTGGAACTGATGGTCAACATTGGTGGTCAGCACGAAGTAGTCTTTGCCCTCCATCAGCTCGCGAAGCCCCCTGTAAACGCCGTTGTCAACGTCAGTATAGCGGTTGATGAAGATGTACCTCGACCAGTACGCCCAGTGCTCCTCCGGCGTTTCAAATGGGTAAAAGCCGCCCGAATACATATCGGTAAAGCCGTATTTTGCTATAAAATCGGCAAAGTTTTCCTCAAACCGCGCGCCGCTGTAAGCAAAGCCCGCCGCCGTGGATAGCCCCGCGCCCGCGCCTATCACGATGGCGTCCGCCGACTCTATCTCATCTTTCAAACGGCGCACCTCAGCCGAGAAGTTCGCCGTAGATCTCGCAGTCTTTCGCTGTAAAAACATTGAAAATCACCTCTATATCATGGGTTTTCAGAAAATCTCTGACAGTCTGCACGGCTATCTCCGCCGCCTTATCCTGCGGAAAGCCGAACACGCCGGTAGAAATACAGCAAAACGCCAAACTTTTCACTCCGCTCTGCACCGCAAGATCAAGGCAGCTTTCGTAACAGCTTTTCAGCAGGCGGCAGTGCTCGTCGGTCAGCCTGCCGCGCACGATAGGCCCGACGGTATGGATAACGTGTTCGCATGGCAGGTTATACGCGGGGGTGATCTTCGCCGTGCCCGTCGGCTCTTCATGCCCCTGCGCCCGCATTATCTCCGCGCATTTCAGCCGCAGGCGAACGCCCGCGAAAGTGTGTATGCAGTTGTCGATACAGCTATGGCAGGGCTGCCAGCACCCCGTCATGCCCGAGTTCGCGGCGTTTACGACAGCCCCGCATTTGAGTGTTGTGATGTCGCCCCGCCAAAGATAGATATTTTTTTCAACAGGTTTCAGATCGGCGATGTCGGTAACGCCCTTGCGCGCCGTCAGCTCCTGCAAAAGCTCGTCCTCCGCGCGCAGATATTCCGCCGAAGCCCGCGCCGCAGGGCGGATATTCACCAAACTGCGGTAAAGCCGAAAGCGCTCCCCCTCATCGGCAGGGATAGAAACCTCCTCGCCGCGCTCAGAGAGCAGGTATTTTATAAGGTATATCAAATTTTGCTCAGTATCCATATGTCCCTCCAGATCAGCAAAGCCGCCGTGCCAAATTTCCTCATTGATATAATTATAGCACAAAACCCGCCGCTTGAAAAGTACGCACTTTTTTGTAAGTTAGTTACCGCGGGGAAACTATTGTGCAGGGAGCGGGGGTTTGGGGGTGTAACTGTTTTGTGAACATAGAAAACCCACCGATACAGCTCACTAACGAACTGTACCGGTAGGTACATGAAATCACACTACTCTCAAACTATCGCCATTCCAGGCTCCATATTTGCAAGTTTTACTACCCTATAAAATTACACTGCTCTCAAACCAAAACAATAATCTGCAAACGGTTCATTGGGTTTTACTACCCTATAAAATTACACTACTCTCAAACTGTTCCACCGCACCACTTTTTTCTTGTCCAGTTTTACTACCCTATAAAATTACACTACTCTCAAACCCTCTGTCGCCTACGCCTATGACCTTGCGCGTTTTACTACCCTATAAAATTACACTACTCTCAAACTGGATAAGGGGTCTATGTTATCCGGACGAGTTTTACTACCCTATAAAATTACACTACTCTCAAACGAAACAGTAGTATTAGTTCTGGCAGTTGCTGTTTTACTACCCTATAAAATTACACTACTCTCAAACTAAATCGGCACATTCCACATAACTTATTGCGTTTTACTACCCTATAAAATTACACTACTCTCAAACCAAGTTGGCCGCGCGTGATGTATGAGCCTAGTTTTACTACCCTATAAAATTACACTACTCTCAAACCCTTGTACTGCTCTTTGTATAGCTTCGTCAGTTTTACTACCCTATAAAATTACACTACTTTCAAACGGTACGCCATGCTATTTCCATATCCGCTGCGTTTTACTACCCTATAAAATTACACTACTCTCAAACGGGTTATCTTGGCGAAACGAAAGCCCGAAGTTTTACTACCCTATAAAATTACACTACTCTCAAACCGATTAACCTGCATACTGACCAGATTTTTCGTTTTACTACCCTATAAAATTACACTACTCTCAAACCAACCGAGCTAGTCTACGCCGGCGAGAAAAGTTTTACTACCCTATAAAATTACACTACTCTCAAACCATTGAGGTGTCCTCTCCTTGTAAAATTTTAGTTTTACTACCCTATAAAATTACACTACTCTCAAACTGCCAACAACAGAAAAAACAAAATGGGGGTGTTTTACTACCCTATAAAATTACACTACTCTCAAACCATGGTGCCCTCCTTTTAAAACTCCGTGTGTTTTACTACCCTATAAAATTACACTACTCTCAAACCCAGTGCCGCCGAGAGAATGTATAACCGAAGTTTTACTAC
>DBEZOM010000095.1:0-16024 GCA_048252855.1 Ruminococcus sp. | reverse complement strand
AAGCCGAAACATATGCCCGACGTACCCGCCCGCGCTATCGGCTATATTTACCGTCCACGACTGCGAGCAGACCGCGCCGAGTTCGATGTCGTCGCTTAAAGAGGTCGATTCGCGGTCTGAATTTGCCGTGAATATCGCTTCTGCGGTCAGGGTGCGGGCGGTGGTGAGGTCTTCCAAAAGTATTCGCCATGTGCGGCAGGGCGAGGTTATGAGCGCCGCAAGTTCGTCTGAAACCGTATACAAAATATCGCCTCCTATTGTTCTATGAGGTCTACATTTAGCGTTTTGCAAAGTTGCCGCCGCTCGTCCCAGCCCCACGCCTCATACGAAGGGCTGCCCGCGTAGACCGTTTTCGTGACCGCGTTCATCTCCTCGTCGAGCAGCCTGACAGTAAAAAATGCCCTATCGACGTTGGAGATATACCGATTTATGGCGGCGGTCTGTTCGCCCGTGAGGTGCGCCCATTGCAGCTTGATGGTCTTTTTTATGGCGCGAATATCGCCGACCATCGTGCAGTCGGCGGTGCGCCCCGCGTTGTCAGACCATATTTTTTCGTTAGTGAAGCTTACGCTGAACGGCGCGGGCATTTCCTCGCCGCCGAACATCAATTTTTGTGTCATTTCGCACCTCCTAAGCCTTTAGCGGCGAACGTCCGTTGCGGCGAGTGCGCTCGTTTATGTCGTCGATAACAGCTTGAACCATTTGCCGTCTGTCTAGCTGTACGGTGACGTAAAGCGGCTGTTTCTGACCGCTGCCATCGCCGCCGTATTCGACCAGCGCTTCGAGCACGGCTTGTTTCATCGTTGAGAGCGGGCTGACTACCTCGGGCTCGCGAGTGTTGTCACCTAAGACTGCCAGATATTCGCCGTAGTTTGCGGGGACTACTGTGCCGGCGGCTAGTTTGGGGATCTGCGGCACGTCGATAGTTCCCAGTCCCTCAAACGGCTGCCAGCCGGCTATTTCCAGATCTTGCACCCACTCAATGGCATCGTTGATAGCGTTGAATGGGGCGGCAATAACGATGTTTATACCGTCAATAAGCGTATTTACAACGCTCGTGAAAACATCGCTTATGCCGTCTTTAATACCGCTAAAGATCTTGCCACCGGTCGAGAAAACATTTTTAACACCCTGCCAAGCCGTCGTGAAAGTTGTCTTGAACCACGTTGCAACGCTGCTGAATGCCGATTTTATACCGCTCCATATCCCCGCAAAGAACGTTTTTACCGATTTAAGACTAAAGACAGACTTGATCTTATCCCACGCGGAGCCGAACTTATCGCCGAACCATGTGCCGATGTTTTTGAAAATATCTGTAATTGACATGTGTAAGTCCGAGAACCAGCCCGGAACTGTTTCCGTAAAGAAATTTGGTATCGACTCTGTGAAGAAATTGACCACTGCCTGCCATGCCGCTACCGCTTTATCGTATATTGGAAACAGCACATTTGAGTCAAGTGTATCGAACCAACCGGGAATAGTTTCTGTGAAAAATGCCGGTATGCTCTCTGTCAAAAAGTTTGTCACAGCGCCCCATGCCGCAGTAACCTTGTCATAAAACGGGAACATGACGTCTGATTGAAGCGTATCCCACCATTCGGGGATAGTCACTGTAAAGAAATTAACGATGCCGTCAAATATGGGGAACAATGCCTCGTCTATCTTATCACCGCCGATAGCGTCGCGTATAGCAGAACCTATCTCCCAGCCGGCAAAGAAAGCTCCTGCGGCTGCGCAGAACTTGGTCGCGAATGTTGTGCCGCCCGCTTCTGCCGGCGCAGTTACACTTGAGGACATCGTTTTATTTATACTATTGAATGCTCCTGCGGCGTTTTTGCCAAGTGTACTCAAACTTGCTGCAAAATTATCCAGCGTTTGCTTAGCTTTTGCCGCAACTACTATCCCCGCGACCGCACCTGCAAGGTCAATAAATACTTCAACGTCCTTTTCCGTCATGTTATCGCACATTTTCTTGAACGAATCGCCCATCGAGCTGAGTGCGCTCACGGCGCTGTCTGCCGCCCATGAAGCTATCGGTTTCAAGAACTTATCCCAAAGTTTGTCTTTTATTATCGGAGCTGCTTTTTTCCACACTGCTGTCAGACCGCTTATCCCATCTGACAGCGTGTCAAGAAATGCAGGTATCGCATCCTCTATCGTCCAGTCTGCCATCGGCAGCAGTACGTCGTCCCACAACGTTTCCAAACCCTCGCCGACGGTATCGGCAAAAGGTTCAAGCGCCTGCTCAAGCCCGTCAAACGCTGTCAACAGCGGCTCAAAGTCGATGTCCTTAGACCATTCGGCTATTTTTTTGCTTATGTTTTCGTTGTGCTCGAGAATGGTGTTGAAAATATCCGCCGCGTGCTGTATCACATCTGTGCCGAGGTTATTTTTGCTCCACGCATGTTTCAGTGCCGCGGACATATTGCCTATCGCTATGTTTATGTTCGTGAAATTGCCAAGGATATGCGAGGTCATTTCCTCGCCTGTGCCGTTTGTCCACACCTCAGCGAACGAACTGCCTATCTCTTTGCATAGCCCGAGTGACTGACTAAAAGAGTATTTAAGCGACTTTAAAACGCCCTCGCCCTGCCTTTTCCAAGCCTTTTTAAGCGGCTGGAATATCTTTGAGAAGTCTTTTTTCACACTCTTGAAAAAGTCTGCAAATTTGCGCTCCATAGCTGATGTATCGGCATCAGCCTTATATGTTATATTTCCGCCGATCGCCGACACGGGCGAGGTATTGCCGGCAGTGCTTGAAGCCGTACTTTCTTCTGCTGTATCGCTGCTGAGCTTGTTGATCTCGTCAAAGCTTGCAAGTGATGTTTTATTGGCTTCTGCGGCTTTCTCTGCGCTGTCCGCCATGTCGGAATAGCTGCTTGCCGCCTGATCGGCGTTTGAGGACAGATCAGCGGTATTGCTGCTGACCTGCGCTGTACCATCGTCAAGCTTAATGCCAAAGACTTTTGACAGTGCGTTTGCCGCAGCAGTTGCGGCAGTGGTCATGCTCTGCAGCCCGACAGTTATGTTCTGCACTATCGGTATGACCGCAGCAAGTACGGGCTGTCCGACTGCCGCCATAAGCTGTTTTACGGCTTCTTTGAGATTGCCTGTGACGTTTTCCCATCCATCGGCTTCACGCGCCGCCTGTCCCATAGCTCCCGAAAGCTCGTTTGCATCTTTGACCATTTGCAGCAGTGTGACCTGCTTCTGTGCTTCCGAAAGCTCTATGTATGACTTGCCGTAAAGCTTGTTAGCAGCGGCATTTCTGGTTGTTTCTGTACACGACAACCCCAGCGCTGCATCATTTTCAAAATTGCCTTTCAAAAATGACTTTAAGCTCTCTGCTGTGTCTTCCAGTGAGCGGTCGTAGTAAGCGGCACTATCCGCTGTGACCTGCAAAGCGTCGTTCATTAGATCTAACGCGCTCGCAGAGTCCATGCCTGTTGTCTTCGCAAAGGCATATATAGATGTTCCAACGCCTTTAAGACGCGTTTGCAATATGCCGCTTGATTTTGCCACGCCGTTTATTGCCGATTCGGCATAAGAACGGATACTTCCAAACGTCTGCTCGAATTGCGCTTCCGCTGCTTTGACCTCCGCCGCCGACTCTATGACCTGCTTTACACTGAATGCCGCGCCCAAAGCGGCGGCAAGCTTGCCAGCCAGACCGATAAGACCATTCATTTGATCTTTAAGGCTGCCTATGCCGCGACCAAAGCCTTTTGTATCTATTTTTGTGTCAAAATTTAATCTGCCATCGACCGCCACAAGTTCGCCTCCTTAATCAAATAAACTGTCAACATAATTGTTCTCCGCCTGTTGCTCTGCCGAGAGCCGCTGTTTTATGTGTATAATATTGCTGTTTTCTCGGTAAAACTCGCGCTCAGACTTGTCTAACTGCTTGCCCCTACCGCGTTTCCATCGTATGTGCATTATTTCAGATAGCAGCCCCTCGCCGATCTCAGACAGATAGCCGAGAAACGTCCACCAGTGCATATGATCGTCTGTCCTGACCTCGTGCCCTGCGACTTTGTTCACCGCGGAAAAGATCATTTTTTCGTCCTGCTCCCAGTCGAGCACTTGAACGTGCATATCCCTCGTTTCCATATCGCCGCCGTCAAGATACCAGATCGCAGCTTTTAGCGCCTCAGTAAGATGCTCGGCGGGTATCGGTTCTTTGTACAGACACTCTATGCAAGCCATAGCTTTTTCTTTGTTGCTCAACTCCGGATCTGAATATGCCTGAAAAATAATCAGCGCCGCACGGTAGTCTGACCTGATAGGATATAGCCTGCCGCATACTTCCAGCGCGGCAGGCAGTTGTCCGATCATCTTCATCTGTTTATTAACTGCCTGAGCAGCGCGTCTTTATCCTCGCTGCTCAGTTTACTTAGATCAACGCTGTAAGGCACGTCGGACTTTTCCAAGTCGGTCTGCTTCGCTGCGGCAGTATACTTGCTGATCTTAGCCTGCGAGCGCGTAGTCTGTTTCTTTGCTTCCGCCGCTATGTACTCAAACATAACGTCCATAAAATTAAGATACACAGGTCTGCCGCCGACAGGAGAAAGGCAGCTCGCCGTGCCAAAAACTACCGCGCATATGTCATAACCAAAGACATAGTTTATAAGCTCGCGGATACACTGCTCCAGCTTCTCCACGTTCATCGCCGCGTTCTGCATTTTTTCTGAGTCAGTATCCTCGCCATCAAAGTTCAGTGCGCTGAGGTCTATATCGCCGTACTTCTTTTTGATCTCCTCAGCCTTATCTTCAAATCCGGCAAGGCGCTGTATAAACGCCGTGTCGGTAGGATTTATGCGTATGATCTTGTTCGGGTCGCCGTTGATCTCTATGTTTTTGTATCCGTCATCAAATGTTATTTTTATGTTTTCCATTTATATCACCTTAGCCTTCCGCGTCTGCCGTAAATACGGGCTTTTTGTTTGTGATCGTCACCGTACCCTTTACTCTGTTGCCGCATGGCGTAACAGTAAAGGGGATAGTCACTCCGCCCTGTTCGCCGCCGTAAGACTGCGGCTTGATCATACAGTCTTCCATCCATGCATCAAACGGTGCTTCTGTTTTGTCGATAATGACCTCTAACATAGTGGTTTTGCAGTCATCGCCCGTAAGACGATCAAAGGCTATGTCCTTTATCTTAGTATATATCCCGTCGCCCTTGCGCGCATAGTATGGGTCTACCGACATACTGGGTTCATAACCGTTGTCAGTTACTTCCGATTCGTCAAAAACGTTTTTGACGGTCTCCATCGCGGGATTAAGCTCCATCGAAAGCTCGCTGTTGTCCCTGCCGACCTTATACCATTCGGGCGATTCACCGCTGCCGAATTTAGCGTCGATGAAATGCTTGAGATGCGAGCGAGAAAGTTTGTCCGTTCCCGCCGCTATTGCAAACTGTTCTGCCATATTAAAAATCCTCCTCGTAAATATTAAAAATCAAATGCAGCTGTACCTGATAGATACCTCTGTCGCCGTCGTCATCGAGCGCGAGAAGCAGACCGTTATCTGCAGATATGCTCTCAGCTGCAAGTCCCTCGCCAAGCTCGGGATAATTCTTATTTCGGTTCTGTTCCTCTGTCCAGAAGATAAAGTTTTCTGTAAATCCCGAGGCGTTTAAACGTGCTAGATCGTCGGCGGTATACTCTCTGCTTTGTAAAAGAGCGTTATACTGCCATTTCTGATTGCCGCATACGTCCTCTGAAAGCTTTATAAGCCCGGAAGTCTGTATACTGTAATTGACCGGTTCGGGATCTGTTTGGTCTATGTGAAGATCAATATCTTCAAGAAAAGGGCAAGTCTGAACAAAGCTCCTTACCGACTCCAAAAGCGTTTTATTTTGATCTGACAATCTTCTTCACCCCATTCAGTATGGAATCTTTGTGATCGGGCTTCATACGCTCAAACCACAGCCTGCCGCGTTTGCCGCCTTTGTTCATGCCCTCTTTGCCGTTGCCCTTGTTGCTGTAATAGTTTAGCCGTGCATATGGTGTGTTGTACCGCACCATACCGCTGCCTTTTACAGTTGCCGTTATGCCCGAGCGCTTTAACATACCTGTGCGAAGCGGCACATAGCTGTCGCAGCTGCGAAGCACCTCGCTGTCTACAAATATCTGCGCTTTGCCGCCCTTATTAAGCGAGCGTTTTGCAAGCAGCAGATTTTCGGGCAGTATTTCAAGCTTAACTTTTACTCTGTCATCGCTCATCGCGCCGTCACCTCCGTGTGCCGCATATATTCGCTGCCGTAATCCTTGCGGGCAACAGTAGTGACTTTAAGCGGGCTTGCCGCTTTCAGCAGGTCTGTTACCGAGCTTGTTATCTCAAAAGCTATATCGCCTTTGGCAATGTAGTCAGATTTCGCGACCTCGGCTGCGAGCGGCAGATATACAGCCGCCGTATCAACGTCAGTCTTGCCGCTCTTAGAGATATTGACAGCCTCTGTGTCCTGCCACCAGCAGGGATAATGCAGTGTGATATATCCCTCGTCAGTTTTGTGCCACACCGTGCACCTGCCGTTGAACCTCATCAGACCCACCTTACAGACCGTATATCAAGATACCGCGAAGCTGTTCGTATAAGCTCTTCGGCAACGATAGTTTGAGCAGCGGCGTAGCTGACAGAGTAATCGCCGACCTTTTCTGATGTCACCTGCTTATCGGGCTGTGCGTAATACATGACCTCTGCGCAGGCACAGCAGGCTTTGCTGAGCTGAGTATCATCAGCGGCGGCAAATATTAGGCTGTCGATGTAATCCGTCGCACGTTCTGCAAAGTACGGATACTCGTTTTCAGGTATCTTGCTGCCATAAAATACAGTAGTGTAAAATGTGTAGTCAGCATAAGCCATAGCCTACACCTCCTCAGCGTCCGTTCCTGCTCTGCCCATGATTGCCTGTATGATGTCAGCTTTCTTGCTTGCCGACCCGATGTCAAAGCCGTTGTCCTCAGCAAACTGCTTGAGCTGCGATACGGTCATATCGTCAAGACAAATACCGCCGTCATCAGCAGATACGGCGGTTTCGAGTTCTTCTGTTGGGAAAGTAAGTCCAATCGTCTTAGCCATGATCTTGCCTCCTTACGCTTTGTGATGCAGATAAATGCCCGCTGCCTTGTTCTCATATACGTCGGCAAGACCGTATGCCCTAAAGAAGAACATCCAGCTGTCGTCAGACTGGTTTTTTTCGGGCGTTATGACCTTGTTGACCGTGTGCTTGGGATACTGGATAACAGCCGACTTCTGGATTATCATAAAGTTTATGTCCTTGCCGGTCGTTGCCTTGGCATATCCGCCTGTTTCTTCTCCTTCGGTAGTGCCGTCTTTAAGGTCGATAGCCGTGTAAAAGCGGCTCTGAGGCACTTTTACGATCTTTGCAAAATCGTCAAGCACAGCCTTAGACTTGGTAGTATCAACATTCTTCGCGAGGTTGAGCAGCGTGGGCGTGATAAAAAGGTAGCGGTCTTCCTGCGCGACTTCATCTTCGTCCATCTTATTCTGCGCGGCAACAATAGCGGCGAGCACATCGTTGCCGGAAGTAAGCGTTGCACCTGCCGCTATCTTAGATATGCCTGTTGTGCCTGCATATGTTGCGAAGCGGAATGCGTCCTGCTCAGGTACGGTCTTGGTACGGATAAACTCGCTGGAGAGCTTGCCAAAAGCAAGTCCTGCGGTTTCCTCGTTGTCCATATTGTCCACGCTGAACTTACGACCTCTGTCATAATTGAACTGTACAGTTTCATTGGTCAGCGTAACATCGCCCCTGACATATCCGCTGTTGCGCGAATAGTCCGCAAGCCCGTCCATGGATATTTTAGGTATGATGATCTCATTAGCGTTTGCACCCGCCTTGACAAGGCTCTGGTCGCTGTCGAGGTCAGATGTGAGCGATGCCTGCTTGTATACCTCGTCAAGCAGGGCAATGTAAGTCTTGAATTTCGTGATAGCGTTTGCCATAGTGTTTTACCTCCATAATTTACTTAGATGCTGGCAGCCCCATAACGGCTCTTGCCTGCGCGTCTGATACTGTTTCCGTTGCCGAGCCGTGGTCGATACCTGTGTCGATCCTTGCGCCGTTAGGCTCAGATGAATTGTCCTCAAAGAGGAAACTCTTGTCTGCCTTGAGCTTGTCCAGCTGCTCCGAAAGACCGGTAAGCTTGCCGTCGGCATCGAGTTTAAGAAGCGAAGAGTCGATCTGCGACTTTGCAATGCCTACGTCCCTTGCCTTAGCACCGATAAGCGAAAGCTCCAGCGCCTTGTCAAGCTTGAGGGCGGCTATATCAGCATTGTACTTGCTTTCCCAGTCAGCCGCCGCCTTTTTCAGCCCTTCCACGTCTGCGCCGTCAAATGCCTTGACCTTATCGGTAAGCTCAGCAACTGTGTTCTTTGCAGCTGTAAGCTCTGCGGTAATGTCAGTAGTCTTCTGCTGTTCTGCGGTCAGCTCCGCTGTGTGCTGTACAAGCACATTGTCGGCTATATCCTCCGATACGCCGAGCTTTACGAGATCTTCTTTTGTCATGATATTACCTCCGTTTTGGAAATTTGGGTATAATAAAAACGCCCTTTTCAGAGCGTTATATTATCATTATATTGCAGTTTTAATTGTCCATTTCGATCATTGCTTTTATCACCGCATAGATACCTTTGAGTATGGTAAATACCCATGCAGCCACATAGCAGCCTGTAGGTATCTGTCCTGTATCGAGCGCGTAAAGCAGAATAAGCGTAGCGAGCATTGTATCAGCTCCTTTCATGCAAAATTAAAAGCCCCCTTAGGTGGGAGCTTTTGCATTTTTGATTTGCCAGTATACCTTATCATAAATATCCAGCGCTTTGTATCCAAAATCCGTCATATTATTTTGGTCTTCATCCATGCCATAAACAACTGATATGTCACTGATTATACACTGAAACATTGAAATATCATTGTCGTCGATTTCTATCTGATTTGTTTCAGTAAATAATTTATACGGATATTCCAAATCTTCAAAATCGCCATATTTGACAAGCATATCAAACTCATCTTTTGTAAAACTAAACACCATAATAATACACCTCACTTTGGATTACATTGAATAAGTACGCCTGTTTCAGGGTTTATTGATACTGCACATTTGTCAGTAACAAATAGCTGAGATACTTTAGGTTTTCCATTTTCATCATATAAAATATTTCCGTTTTTATCTTTGCTTATTTTAGGTTTCATTGCTTTACCTTTAGTTAAAGCTTCCTGAATATCTTCAAGTTCAACCCCTAAGCGCTTTTGACCAGTATCAGGGTCTTTGATTGTTCCTATTACACGTTCGATAAAATGATTAGATTGACCTGTTATTTTTATTCCATTATTAGTTGTAAGCCCTACAATATCATCTTCGATTTTAGTATACATTTTATCATAGTATTCATATCCTACGAGTGGAGAAATCTTGCCTTTCTTTACAGATCTAATATAATTTTTCATCTTTTTATACTCAGGAGAATTATTATACTTCATTTCCTTAAATTTGTCAAGACTTTTAGGCGGGTTTTCTATGCCGTATTTTTTCATAGTTCTCACAAAGTTGCGATTGTTTCCATGTACCGCTTTTTGCGAAACGCTTTTGCCAAATCCAACTACGCGCACCCTGTCGTTTTCGGGGAACAGGTCATTATCAGCGCAGAACTCATCAAGCCGCTTTTCCTTTTCTTTCAGGATAGCGGAATGTTTATCAAACTGCTTTTGCAGATTTATCTTTAATTGCTCATCGTCAGCTGCGGATATAGCACCGTCCAGCGCCGCCAATCTGCGCTTTGAAGCGCGTATCGTGCGCTCCATTGCCCGCTGGCGCTGCGACAATGCGTACTGCTTGTTGCTTTCGGCAATGTCCACAGGCATATTTGCACGCTTCGACAAACCCTCGAAGAACGGATAAAAATCATGGCGGCAATTCCAGCCTTTAAGCCCTGCGCCTGTGCCGTAGCCGGTAGCAACAGAGAGCTTGGGATATTTCTTGCTCTTGCCTGATATGCTGTATACCTTGCCCTGCCACATCGCATGAGATGGGCGCGCACCCATATGAGCCGTTACCTCTACAAGATCGCAATCCATTTCCGCGGCGAGATCAAGCTGCATCTGACCTGCGGTCTGGCTTATGCCCGTCATAACGGCGCGCCGTACAGCAACGTCTGCCCAATCAGTACGCCCGCTTGCATAGGTCACTTTGGTAATGCCGTTTGCCGCAAGCTCAGATACCGCATCATAGATGGCGTCTTGATAAGAAAACGCTCCGCTTTGTATTTTAAGCCACGCCTTGTCCATAAGATGCGTTACGGTATCGCGCGAGGAATCCACCATAGAGCGGCAAAGATTTTTTGTCATTCCGCCTGCGTTTTTGATACCTGCATTTAGCGTGTTGGATAACGCGACCGACCTTAGAGCAGAGGAGCAGTCCTTGCCATACGCGCGGTATATCTTGGCATCGTTGCTTATCGCCTCTTTGCAGGCGGCGGTATAGAGCCGCTTGATCTCGCGCACTGACTTGCCGGTGTATTTTGCAAGCAGATCATTTATCTCTTTGGTTGACATCCTCAGCTGAGCCGCCTTATATAGCTGCCATTCCGCCGAGGGGGTTAGGTAGTCTGCCTTTACAAGCTTTTTTGCAATGCTTCGCAAAATATCTTCCTGCACTTCGTTGACGAGATCTACCATCTCATTGGGTAGGTCGTGCAGTGTCTGAGGTGACAGCATTATTCCTCACCGTCCTCAAAGCCCATAAGCTCATCGTCGGTAGGATCTCCGTCGGCAAGCCGCCGCTTAGCGTCAGCTTCCGATTCACCGTACCATTTAACACGATATTCCCACCGCTGCATCAAGCCCGCTGCTACATCGTCTTTGTCGCGCTGCCGCTCGGCATTTTCATCAACGAGTGGTGACTGGTCAAATACCACAGAGATTAACGCGTCATCTTTGATGCTGCTGTCTATGTAGTTGTGACCTATCCAGAGCAGCGTTTTAACAAGGCGATGTAAAAAGCTCTCAACTTTGATAAAATGCTTGTGGGCATTTTGTATCAAGTCCTGCTTGTCGCCTGTGTACTGAGTAGCCGTGACTATACTGCCGCTGTTAAACTGATAGTGCTTTGTGCCAAAGCCGACTTTAAAGCTGAGATAGTCAAGCTGAGCCTGTATGCCTGCCGTATTGTCAGCAACGCGCAGTTCGGGGTTATGCTCCTGCACAAGGCTTTTACCTGTACCATCGTCCATAGTTTCGCCAATGTAATAAAAAAGCTGCTGATTGACCTCGTCTGGTGCGATCTTTTTACTGCCCGTCATATCCGCAAACATATTTTTGTTGAGGAATACCTTTTTCTGACCGAGCCAAAAATCGGAGCAGAAGTTGTTGAAGGCAAGGTCTATGCCCTTGAGGTTATCTATCGCGTCAGCAAAAACAGCGCAGCCCATTCCGCAGTTATCCTCAAACGGATTGACAATAGCAGGCTTACAGATAGAAAACCAAGGCTTGTCTGCACCCGTTCGTATTATCTTGGGCACGCCGTTTGGCAGCTCTTCTTCACAAAGCAGTTCTTTCTGCTTGCTGTCAGTTCGGAAAATATGGTTTTCTATAACATATTCACCATTTTCAAATCTGTGTATCTCAAGATACAGCCTGTGGTTTCCCCTGTGGCATATGTCAGAACAAAACGCCGCTTCTGTAATATCGCCGTTGTCGATCGTAAGCGGTATTATCTTGTCGGCTTTGAGGTAGTTTAGATCTATCCTTGTATCAGGCGATAAAATAAGCCTGCCCTCAGAATTTATCGGTGCATTTTTCAGGCGTATGACAACGGCACAAGTGCCGGAATACATCATCTTTTCCATAAGGTCGTTTGCCTGATCCCAGAAGTTGTTGCTGCCAAATACGCCGCCGTTTTCGGTGTCGCCGCTGATAAAGCGCTGAGTAGTTTCATCGGCTATTTTCACGGCTGTCTTGTCATTGATAAGTATAGCCGCCCAGTCCTCGCAGACCTTTTTTGCCATCTTCATGGTATACATATCGCGGCTTTTTCGCTTTTCTCCGTTTTCATATACAATGCGGTGAAACGGCTGGTGAAATCCCTTCCACCAGTCTTTCCATACATCTATCTTGCTGTAATAATCATTGGAAATGGTGTACCCAAACTGATTATTGAGCCAGTTAATGATCTGACTATTCAACGTTTTCACCTCCTGCAAGCATTAACGGCTTGATGAACTTGCTAAAGCTGTACTCCAACGCATCGGCGGTGTCTATGTCGCAAGTGCCGTCGTCAAGACGCTCATCTTTGTCTTTTATCTTAGGATCCCATATCTGCTCCGACAAGCTGCCGATGACGTTTTTGCAGTTTTCCAGCACAAAAAATCTGCCCTGTGACATCATCGACGTAAGCAGCGATATTCTGTCGTTGCGCGGGGCTTTGTAACAGTCAACTATCTTGACAAGCAGCCTTGCTCTTATGCAGGCGACCCGCAAGCCGTTTATGACAGCTTGGTTCTCGTTATCCGCCCATGCGAATTTTATCAGAATAGGGTTATATCGCTGATATAACGTCTTTACGAAACGTATAAAATCAGTGTTTATGATCTCAGGACTGACCTCGCCCTTGCCGCCGTCTATCTTATGGTCTGCAATAACTATCAGCTTTTTAAAACCGTCTATATATGCAGTAGCAACAAATGTGGTTTTAGACTTGTTGCCGCCGAAATCTATACCGATCTGTATCGATGTGATCCTGTTTTTA
Source organism: Ruminococcus sp. (assembly GCA_048252855.1). Taxonomy (GTDB): domain Bacteria; phylum Bacillota; class Clostridia; order Oscillospirales; family Ruminococcaceae; genus YE71. The sequence goes on along the minus strand of DBEZOM010000095.1, from coordinate 3,257 downwards.
TCAAGCTCAGAAACTGTCAGCGTGTAGTTCTCGGGGTTATTGGCAAAGCTCTGAAAGATAAGTCCCTCCGCAGCTATGCGCAAACCGAGTATATCACGCTTGTACCACAATGATGTTATATCGTACTGTGATTTGACCTCTGCTTTGCGCTCATCGGAGATATTGACGTTATCGTCAATGGTAAAATGTTCGTAGTTATATCCGCCGACGAATGTTCCCGCTTTTGTATCTGCGGCGTATTTGTCGATAAAATCTGTGTATATCCACGCTTTAGGATTGTCGGGGTTCAAGTCCCAGAACACTTTGCGCTTATCTGCGGCAATGGTTCTGTTCATCGCCTCTTTGACAAAGCTTTTAGCGTGTAGATTTATCTCCGTGCCTATCCACATACCGTAAGAGTTTCCGCGGATAGATTTAAAACTGTTTTCCATCATCGCACCAGTGAATATTACGATGCGCTCTCTGTAATGCGTTTTCTGACCTCTTATGATAAGAGCCTCGTTGCCTTTGTACTTGCCCCAGCGGCACTGACCTCTGAACCAGTGTTCAATGCCGAAGCCGTTACAGTCGCCGAGGATTATCTTTGCATTTCCGACCGTAGATGCCGACGCAAGGTGTATTTTGTCCTTTGTGTTTTCGAGCTCGTGACAAAATGCCACAACATTATCGACCGTTTTTCCTGCTCTTACTGCTCCCTCAGCGCAGTTTATCATGCTGCTTGTACAGCGGCGGATATACTGTTTATGCTTTTCGCCGAAGTTGTAAGGTATAGTTTTGCGCTGTTTTAGCGGTTTACTTTTTGCCATACAGTTCCTCCTCTATCTCCGAAGTGTCCTCCAGCTCAGGATCTGCTTTAGGATTAGACGACCAGTTTTCCTTGTCTTTGTTTTGCAGATAGCTCAGCGCTGCTGATGGGTTAGGAGCTACCTTTTTGACCTTACGCTTTATCGTCCTGCGTCCTCTGGCGTCTACTCTTACTTCTTCTTCGGTGTATTCTCCTCCAAGTGCTGCGGCGAGCAGGGCGCGTTCCACTTCTGCGTTGACGAGCTCGGGGTTAGCGTCGATAAAGTTTTGCAGTTCGGTATGCTGCTTCTTGTAGTCGGCTGCTATCTTCCGGCGTTCAGCCTTATCGGGAGTATTGATAAAAGCCTCTGTAAGTTCTCCGAGGCTTCTTACATTGTTCTTTACTTTTACATCGTTCACACTTTTCGCTGCTTCGTCAAGCAGCGTTATAGCCTGTTTTCTTTTCGGATTCAATCTTTATTCCCTCCTTACCGATGGACGAAAAATAAGGCGCTGTGAGCGCCTTGCGATAGTTCCTAGGGTAATTTCACCGCCGCTCGTTTTAAAACGATTTAAACGCCATTAAAATAGGGTGTAAAACGCTGTTTTGAGCTGGCATAGCTTCGCCATTCGCGATATTCGGCTCATAAAGCAAAATGTCGCGCGGAAATATGTATGCAGTCTGTTCCCGGCGGCAGGGACGTATCTACCTGCCGATAAGATGTCAGACATTTGTTAATCCAGCTCAGCAGAAAGGCTGAAATAATGCTTTCGTCCGTTTATAACGCAGCAGAGCTTGCAGCGCTTCTGACGTTTGCTGAAACTGATTATATCGTTTTCTCTGCCCAGCAGCAGACCCGATGTTATGACGATCTTACCGTCATGCACATGACCCTTGCTTACGCCGAGCACTCCTGCGTCGAATATCCACTGCATTCTGCGCTGCTCCGAATATGAGAGCGGCACGGGCGATGGGCTGCCGAGAAAACGTATAACGCCGTCTGTATTGCGTACCTTGTAGTAGACTTCGTCGGTAAGCTGCGGCAGATCTGCGAAAACATATCCCGGAAAAAGATAGCGGGATACCGTAGTCCATTCTCCTCGCCTGCGCTCAAGCAGATGGTGCTTCGGCGCATATGCTTTTATCCCCTGCATCACAAGTGCCTGCACGGTCTCGTACTCCATGCCGCTTGTGACGTGTACGACATATATCATTTGGCAACTTCACTCCTTTTCTCGTCTAAGAACTTAGCAACGTCCTTATACAAGTCGGGGCGTTCTTTAGCCATCGCTTCAAAGACCATGCCCTTGACCTGCTCAAAGCCCGCTGAGAGTATATCCTCATTCTTGATGTCGATATTTTTCTTGTAGCTTGCCGCCTTGACTAGCGATGTCGCCTGCTTGATAAGCTCTTCGGGCTTTATCGACTTCCACTGTTCTTCCGGCGTGTTGTGTATTGATTCGAGCACATAGTGCGACAGCAGCCGTATGATGCCCTCACCGGTATCCATATCGGGATAGCGATTGACCTCGTCCATTATGCAGCGAAAATTTTCCTGCGCCATGCGAAGCGTTTCGATGGATTCGTTAAGGCTGCGCGCGTGGCGGCAGATAGATGCTGTCGATATTGGCACGTCTGTCTGTACCATGATATAATCGGCGATCTCAGAGTAAGTGAAGTCGCTGCGTATCATATCCTCTACGGTATCTTTTATGTCGGGCGGCAGCTTATCTATCTTGCTGTGTTTCCTGCGGCTCATAAGCTCGCCCCCTTACACAACGATACAGGGGTCAGATATGCCGCCTGCCAGCAGGCTTATACCCTTAGCCGTCAGCTTGGCTTCCAGTTCGTCAAACTCGCAGTCACTAAGCGCAGCAGGCTCTTTGGTGAGTATGCTGCGCAGGTGTATATACCCCGCTTCGTGCAGATAGTTCACGCTGTCGAGAACCTCGCCCTCAGAAATATCAGGCAGCGCATACTTAACGCTTTTGAGCTTATGATACTTGTGGCGCAGCATATTGATAGTGCGCATGACAGACCCATTGTTTTCCTTAAAGTTTCCAGCCTTTATAAGCTGCATCTGCTTTTCCATATCCACGTTATTTTCCTCCCTTTATCTCCAGCAGTATATCCATTATTCGATCCAGTTTTCGGTCAGTTTTTCCCTGCTCTCGAAAAAAGTCCTCTTTGGTTATGTAGTCTTCCTTTATCTTAGCGATGTCCGACTCGCACTTGTCTATGCGGTCTATTGTGCGCTTTAGAAAGTATGCGATCGTGCCGATACCGCCTGTAAGTATTATTTGCAATACTATCGTAATGATCTCCTGACTGTTCATGATCTTGCCCCCTGTCATAAAAGAATGGTATCATCAGTTGTTATACCAATGATACCATTCTTTTACGGTTCTGTACACCCGAAGCATTTCACTTTTTTTCAGCAATCAGTTTTTAGGTCTTCAAGTCCCTCTATGGT